>CAZFIO010000007.1:0-25655 GCA_964519585.1 uncultured Tissierellaceae bacterium | reverse complement strand
CGTTTTAAATATTTATTCGAACATATCTGGTTAGATTTGTTGCACTTTATTCTCCAAATGTTCATTAACTAACCACCGCAGTTTGGTTTAGAAACAAGAATTCCCTCTAGGCTCTACCGCCCAGAGGGAATTGTTTTCTTTATTTAGAATCCTGGAACAACTGCTCCATCATATTCTTCTATTATGAAATTCTTTACCTTTTCTGATTGAAGTGCTTTTATAAGCTTTGCAAATTTTTCCTCATTCTCAGTACCTTTTTTAACTGCAACTATATTTAGGTATGGAGAATCTCCACCTTCAACTAGAAGTCCATCCTTCAAGGGATTAAGACCAGCTTCTAGAGCATAGTTTCCGTTGATTACAGCTATATCTACATCATCAAGAGTGGATGGTAGTAGAACTGCCTCTAAGGGTGTGAACTTTAAATTCTTTGGGTTTTCTACTATATCTTTTTCAGTAGCTGAAAGCCCTGCATCATCCTTTAATTTGATTAGACCATTTGATTGCAATAATAGTAAGGCCCTACCACCATTTACTGCATCACTTGGTATGGATACTTCTGCTCCATCTTTTAATTCATCTATACTTTTTAGACTATCAGAGTATACTGCCATAGGTTCTACATGGACTCCACCTATATGAACTAAATTAGTTCCTCTTTCTATATTGAAATTCTCTAGATATGGTATATGTTGGAAGTAATTTGCATCTAAGTCCCCATCTTCTAGAGCTGTATTTGGGATTACATAGTCTGTAAACTCTATAATATCTATTTCTATACCTTCAGCCAATAAATCTTCCTTAACAATCCCTACTATTTTCCCATGTGGATCTGGTGATACCCCAATTTTTAGAGTGATTACATCTTCACCATTACCATTTTCTCCACCATTTTCATCTCCACCTGATGGTTTCTGACCACAGGCTGCTAAAACTGATACTGACAAAGCTAAAACTAAAACATAGATTAATATTTTTTTCACTTTTATTCCCCCATTTTTTATTTATATTAGGATTATACCTATCTTCTATCTATTTTGCTTGCAAGTCTAGTTCCAATAAATTGGACACCTTGGACTAAAATTACAATTATTACCAAGGTTACCATCATTACATCTGCTTGATACCTGTGCAATCCGTATCTTATGGCTAAGTCCCCCAATCCACCTGCACCTATGGCTCCAGCCATGGCTGAATAGCCTATAAGGTTAATTATGGTTAAGGTGATACCTGCTACTATGGATGGCAATGATTCTGGTATAAGAACCATTTTTATGATTTCGCCTACAGTGGCACCCATAGCTAAGCTTGATTCTATTACCCCCCTATCTATTTCCTTCATACTTGATTCCATAATTCTTGCTATAAAAGGAGCAGCGGAAATGGATAAAGGAACTAGGGCAGCGGTTATGCCTATTCTTTTTCCTACTATTAACTTAGTAAAGGGAAATAGAATAGTCATAAGGATTAAAAAAGGTACAGATCTAAATATATTTACGATTCCACCTAGTATTCCATTAAAAATTTTATTCTCCCAAATGCTTCCTTCCTCTGTTATATAAAGTAGGACACCTATAGGGAAACCTATGATTAAAGCAAAGATAGTTGATAATGAAACCATATATAAAGTTTGTAGGGTTGGTAGTAAAAACAAATCAGCCATTATATCACCTCCATATTTACCTTGTTATAGTTAAGAAACTCAATTGCTCTTTGGATCTCTAGTTCACTTCCCTCTAGTTCAACAATTAAATAGCCTACATTATTGCTTTGTAGTTTGTTGATATTACCTGAAAGGATGTTTACATCTATATTGTATTCCCTAGATAGCCTGGATATTAAAGGACGGCCTGCACTATCTCCTAAGTAGGTTAACCTATATATTTTCCCTTTAAAATCTCCAGGATTTATAATGTCTTCTTCAATATCTGTAGACATGGTGTTTATAAAGGTTTTAGCAGTTTTTGTCCTTGGATTGCTAAATAGTGTCTCTACAGTATTTTCCTCTATGATTTCCCCATTTTCCATTATAGCAACTCTGTCACAGACTTCCTTTACAACCTCCATCTGGTGGGTAATCATTATTATAGTTATATTAAACTTATTCCTGATGTCTTGAAGTAGTTTTAAGATAGAGTGAGTGGTCTTTGGGTCTAGAGCTGATGTGCCCTCATCACTTAGAAGGACCTTGGGATTTGTGGCTATGGCTCTTGCTATGGCCACCCTTTGTTTCTGTCCCCCGCTTAATTGGCTAGGATAGGAGTATTTTTTATCTTCCAATTCTATAATCTTTAGGAGTTCATCCACTCTATTTTCAATTTCTTTCTTATTCATATTCTTGAGTTTTAAGGGGAATGCAATGTTTTCATAAACAGTTTTTTGGGCCAAAAGATTAAAGTGCTGAAAAATCATCCCTATATCTTTTCTTGATTCTCTTAGTTCATTTTTATTTAAGGAAGTTATATCTACTCCATCTACTATTATTTGCCCACTAGTAGGTTCTTCCAACCTATTAATACACCTTATTAAAGTAGATTTCCCAGCTCCAGAAAGCCCTATGATCCCATAGATTTCCCCTTCTTCCACCTTAAGTGATACATCCTTGGCAGCTATAATTTTCTTGCCCCCATTTTTAAATTCCTTTGAAACCCCGATTAATTCTATCATTTTCTTTTCCCCCTCAGTACTGATTGTAAAGCTTTTATTATATCTTATCTATAGGTTCTTTTTTTATATTAACAATTCGCAGTCTCGAAACTCAAATCCATTTATTCGCTTTGCTCATATGGATTTGGTTCTCGTTGCGTTTGTCCTACTAAAGCTCATTGCTCCCTATGGTCGCATTCGCTAAGTTAGGACATAAAAAAGCCTTCATCTCTTTGCCTATGCAAAGGGACGAAAGCTTCGTGTTACCACCCTTTTTTATAAATATCTCATGATATCTACCTCATCAAGTACGCAGGATTATTCCCTAAATACTCTAGCACTATAACGTGTGCCCACGTGAATGCCTAAAGTTTTTCTTCGACACCCAGACTCCAAGACCATATTCAGCTTGCTATCCCCTGCTTCTTCTCACCTAATGAAGCTCTCTGTATGAGTATTCACAAACCTACTCTTCTTTTCTAAGTCTTTTAAATAATTTATAGATAGTATAGCAAGATTAAAACCCTATGTCAACTACTATTTTAATCTTTTATTTTTTCTTCAACATCTCCTCCTGCAGAAAAAAGAATAGCCCAAGGTTTAAAAATACATCTCCTATACTTAAAATTTTAGGAAATGGATAGGGTTTGGCAATTAAAATTACATCTGCCAAGTAGGGTAATCTGGTGTTTTCATCTAGGGACATATGCTTAAAATCTATGTCACTTATAGTTATATCTATAGGGTTTTCTTGCCATTTAGGCCCACTTAAGGAGACAGGCATCTTACCGCCATTGGCAAAAATCACAATAAAATTTAGCAGGGTCCCAATTAAAAATAATTTCATATGGTTTTTCCTTATATTAAGCATTATACATAATAAGATGAATAAATATGACAATCCGTGCAATAAAATTATCAATATTTCAATTATTCTACTTGGCTTATTTATGGCAAATCTATTTAGAATAGTTAATACAATTTGTATGAAGGCAGCTAGAAATAGAAAATACCAAGCCTTAATAAAGGTATTATCCAAATTCCTTAGCTTCCCTTTTCTTAGTTTTCCTACTATAAAAGAAATCAAGACTGTTTCTATAAACAAGCCATACACTCCTTATTAAGACATAATACTTATAAATAGTTCGGATAATTCTGGATGGAATTGACTACCTGCATTATTTTTAATTTCATCCAGGGCTTCTTTTTTAGTCATTGCATTTTTATAGGGCCTATCTGTTGTCATAGCATCATAGGAATCAGCTATAGCCAGTATACAAGCTTCTAAGGGTATCCCTTCACCTGATAGTTTCTCTGGATATCCTTTCCCATCATATCTTTCATGATGGTACCTGATTATCCTAGATACTTCACCTAAAAAGTCCATTTTACTTAAAATATCTGCTCCTACTGATGGATGTAATCTGATCTGGGCAATTTCCTCCTCAGTTAGCTTACTAACCTTGTTTAGTATATTATCATTTATTGCAATCTTACCTATATCATGTAAAATAGAGGCCTTTTTTATATTTTGTATTTTTTCATAAGTTAGGCCATATGCTTCTGCTAGTTTTATAGAATATTCTTCTACCCTGTTTGCATGTCCACTTGTATATGGGTCTTTTGCCTCCACAACCTTATTCAGAGTCTCTATAGTTGATATGTACATATTTTTCATACCAATATAAAGTTTAAATGAATGTCTAGCTAATAGAAGAGGTCCAAAGAATAATAAAACTGCCCCATAGCCATAAGCTATATGAGCTAAAGCAATAATTATCCCTAAAGTGCCAACCGCAATAGAGCTAAGTATTGTACCCTTCATGTTCTCTAACCATAAGCTAATAAGCTTCTGTTTATTTGTTATAGATATGAGAATTGAAATAATCAAGGTATTAACTAAACTTCCTACAAAAAGAATTAATAAAGTCAACAAAAGATTAAATTGCCCAACAAGTCCACCTGCGTAAATATAGACAAAGCCCATTATAGAAGAAATTATAGATCCTTGGGCTATATTAAAAATTGTTTTATAATAAGGAGTATTAAAAAGATGTTTGTATCCTAGCCCTGGGATATTTGGACATCTTAGTAAAAAACCCATCATGGCTATGGTAGTCCCTAAAAAAGGCCCTCCTACTAGAATAGCTGCTATATTAATAGCTGATCCAACGGAAATACCCACATCGCTGTTGGGAAGCAATACTAGCAAGGATTCAACAATTATTGCTAAGGCCCCCCAAAAGACTATATCCTTAATATCTACTGTGCCATATTGACTATATATATGCCCATACAAAGCTAGGGATAGCACAAATAAAAATCCTATATAAATAAAAGTTTTCTTATTAGGTTTCATGTCTTCGCTCCTTATATCTTCAGGCCGACTAAAATCTTATTATAATATCTTTATTTAATTCTAGTAAAAATCTTTAATTACTAACTTTAATAATTATACCCATGAATAAAATGCACCAGAAGTCAATACTAAAGCTAATACACTTAATATAGCCATTATTACCTTTTTCACGAATATAGCCCCCTTTGTTAGGTTCTTTGCTAGTTCGCTATTATAGCAAGCTACATTCGCTTCGCTTTATTTTAGTCGGCGTGAAATCATTGGTTGCTAATATACCTATTTGTTGCATTTAAAACTGATCTAACTATGGCAATTTTAGAATCTTCCTCCACTAAAGAGGACCCACATAGGGTCTTATATTCATTATTTAACATACAGGCAATAATTACTATTACTAAATCATTTCTAGATAGGTGAAGGGTTTTCAAATCTTCTAAAATAAAAATATCATTCAGCTTATAGACCTTTTCAATAGTTTTTAATGTTGCTTTGGCAATCATCCTATCTATGTTGTTTCCTATATTTGCCCCCTCTATAGTACTTTCATATTGGCCAGTAGAGTTCTTAAGTCCCACTGTTATTTTTATACGATTTTCCTTGGTCTCATAGGCCACCTTATCAATTGCTAAGCGAGGAGATGCTTTCCTTATATTTAAATTTGGTATTTCAGCAATACTAATCTTTTTATAATCGATATTTAAGTCATGATTTGCTATTAAGATAGATTGAACATCTCTAGAAAGTTGTTTGGGATTTCTTTTACCATTTGACACAATATGTAGCTCTCTAACTTCCTTAATATCATCCAAAACAAATTTACATGAAATTATAGAATCTAGACTTTCTAAATTATTTTCAATTGAGTTAAGTTTGCTTTCTAGCCTATCTACATTCAATTCAATCACTCCATAAATTTATTAGTGTCAGGTAGGATAAGGTGAATATTGATTGATTTGTTTTTATCACTAGACACCCAATTTTTCAATAAAATTCCTATTAATTATTTAAATAGATAAATTACTAGTCACAACCTCACTAATTTATATATTTAAACTAAAAATTCCAAAATACTAATTGCTCACATCCTATATTGTTTATGCTTTACCACAGTGTTATAATAAGTTGATACCATTTATTATAAGGAGGCGGATTATTTGAAACTTAATTATAAGAGAACCTTTTTTATTGGACTTGCATTTATGTCTATCTCTGCTTTTTGGCAATTGTATGATAATATTATTCCTTTGATTTTACAAAACACCTTTGGTTTAGGTGAAACACTAACTGGTGGAATAATGGCTATTGACAACATCCTAGCTCTATTTTTATTACCAGTGTTTGGCAGTCTATCAGACAAGGTTGATACTAGACTGGGTAAAAGAACTCCCTTTATTCTTACTGGCACCATAGGAGCAGTGCTTTTTATGTTTTTAATCCCTGTAGCTGATAGAACTGGAAATTTTATGCTCTTCTTTGTATCCTTAGGTGCTGTTTTGATTGCAATGAGCACATATAGGTCCCCTGCTGTAGCCCTTATGCCAGATTTAACCCCAAAACCCTTAAGAAGTGGAGCAAATTCAATTATAAATTTAATGGGGGCAGTGGGTGGTATACTTACACTTCTTATGATTAAATTATTGATCCCTAAGGGTGAAAACCCTAACTATACAGCAATCTTTGCGTCTGTTGCTGCTTTAATGGTAGTGGCTGTTACTATTTTACTCCTAACAATTAGGGAGAAAAAATTGTCTTTGGAAGTCATGGCTTCTGAGGCAGAAGAACTAGGTTTACTAGAAAAAAATGACCTTGAAGAAGCATCTACAGTATTTATTGCTGAAGAAATGCCTAAAGATGTTAAAAAAAGTCTTTATTTTATATTGGCATCAATATTTTTGTGGTTTACGGCCTACAATGCCATCATAACTGCCTTTTCTAGATATGCTATTAAGGTCTGGGGGATGGAGGGTGGAGGTTTCGCTGATGCCCTTATGGTAGCCACTGGGGCTGCAATCTTGTCCTATATACCTATAGGAATAATCTCCAGCTCCATAGGTAGGAAGAAAACTATTATCTCAGGAATTATTTTAATGAGTTTCTCATATTTTTGCGGATTTCTTTTTAAATCCTATTCTCCTATTATAAATCTTGTATTTGCCCTAACAGGTATAGGATGGGCTGCTATAAATGTAAACTCCTACCCTATGGTGGTAGAAATGAGTACCCATTCTGACGTTGGAAAGTATACAGGTCTTTATTATACTTTTTCCATGGCAGCACAAATTTTTACACCAGTATTTTCTGGCTTCCTCTTGGAAAATGTAGGCTATAGGACTCTTTTCCCATATTCTGTGGTGTTTTCACTCCTATCCTTATGCACTATGTTATTTGTTAAACATGGAGATTCTAAACCAGAAAAGAAGAAAAGTAAGTTAGAGCATTTTGATTTTGATGATTAAAAGGAGATTTGTATGTTTTTATATATACTGGCTATACTAGTAACTCTATTTGTCCTATACATCTTAGCCCTAATGCCTAAGGTTGCAAATAAGAGGTCTTTAGTTGATTTTATGGGACCCTACTATGCCCATAGGGGCTTGCACCAAGATAAAAATACTGTTCCTGAAAACTCCCTAGCTGCCTTTCAACTAGCAGTGTCAAATTCTTATGGAATAGAGTTGGATGTAAGATTATCCAAGGATGGAGAGCCTGTTATTTTCCACGATGCTAACTTAAAAAGAGTTTGTGGTATAGATAAATTAGTCAAGGATTTAACTTTTAATGAGCTTAGGGAATTAAGACTCTATAAATCAAATGAAAAGATACCACATTTACAGGAAGTTTTAGACTTGGTAAGCGGTCAAATACCATTAATAGTAGAATTTAAATTAGAAACCTTTGATACCACCATTTGTCAGATAGTTGCACCATATTTGGATGATTATCAAGGCCTTTATTGTGTTGAATCCTTTCATCCAGCCATGGTTAATTGGTATAAAAAAAATAGACCCCATATAATTAGAGGGCAACTTTCAGCCAATCAATTATTGAAGGGGTCCAGTTTTGGAAATATAACACTTAACTTTTTACTGAGAAATTTACTCTTTAATTTTTGGGGAAAACCTGATTTTATTGCCTACGAACATAGTTTTGCTAATAATATTTCTTTAAATATATGCAGAAAACTATTTAAGTCCCCAACTATAGCTTACACAGTTCAGACCCAAAATCAGCTTGATAAGGCTTATAAGCATTTTGATGTTTTTATATTCGACAGCTTTATACCTAAAGAAAATTAAAAAGGATTTCCCCTGGAAATCCTTTTTTCTTTAATCTTCTTTTAATCTTTCAAGTACTAAATTATATCCATCTACACCATAATTTAGTGACCTATTGACCCTACTAATAGTAGCTGTACTAGCTCCAGTTTTGCCTTCGATTTCACTATAAGTTTTCCCAGCCCTTAATAACTTCGCTACCTCTAGTCTTTGAGATATAGCCTGAACTTCCTTAATGGTACATATATCTTCGAAGAATCTATAACATTCTTCTATAGTTTCCAATTTTAGCACAGCCTCAAATAAAGAGTCTGCCTGTTCACTTTTGATTCTTGGAATATGAGTCATACTATCCCTCCTTTTCTGTATTATACATTTATAGTTTAATACATTCAAGTGGTTAAGTGAAAATATATTAAGAATATTTAAAATCTAACTAATATTTGCCTATATCTTTTCTATATTTCATTCCATGAAAATTAATCTTTTCTATTTTCCTGTATATATTTTCCCTGGCATCCTTCATGGTATCTCCTAAAGATGTGACGCTTAAGACCCTACCCCCATTGGTTAAAAGACTTCCTTGCTTATATTTTGTCCCATTATGATAAAGAATTATTGAATCATTAAGGTCTTCTGTTCCGGTGATCTTATAACCTTTTTTATAGATTTCTGGATAACCCTCTGATGTTAAAATCACAGTAAGACAAGGTCTTTCATCCCAAATTAAGTCATTTTTTTCTATGGTGTCATCAATTGTTTTTTCTAAAATTTCTACTAGATCACTTTCTAGTCTTGGCATGAGAACTTCAGTTTCCGGATCTCCAAACCTTACATTAAATTCTAAAACATAGGGTTTCTTTCCCACAAACATAAAGCCTATAAACAGTATACCAGAATACTCCAAACCATCCTTCTCCAAGCCAAGCCTTATTTTCTCCAAGACAGAATTAGAAATATCTTCCTTCATCTTATCATTAAAAAAGCCACTGGGGGAATAAGCCCCTACACCTCCTGTGTTTGGCCCTAAATCATTATCAAAAATTTTCTTATAATCTCTGACTGACTCCATAGGGATTATTTTTCCCTTGGATACCAGGCACAAAAGTGATGCTTCTACCCCATCTAAAAATTCCTCTATAACTACAGTAGATCCTTCATCACCAAAAGCTTTATTCAATAGAATATCTTCAAGGCATTCTATAGCTTCTTTTTTACTATTGCAGATAATTACCCCCTTACCCAAACAGAGGCCATCCGCCTTAATAACTAGGGGATAGCTATAATCCTCTAAAGCCTCCACAGCCTGTTGGAAGTCTGAAAAGCTCCTGTATCTTGCAGTATTTATCCCATGTCTTTCCATGAACCTTTTAGAAAAATCTTTACTGGCCTCTAGTTGGGCTGATTTTTTATTAGGGCCAAATATTTTCAAACCTGCTTCTTGGAATCTATCTACTATTCCAAGTACTAAAGCTTCCTCGGGTCCCACAAGAGTTAGGTCGATTTGATTGTTTTGAGCAAATTTTAATATGCCTTCTATATCATTTGAAGCAAGGTCGAGATTTTCACCTATTTGGCCTGTACCTCCATTGCCTGGTGCACAGTATATCTTATCTATTCTAGGAGACTGGGATAATTTCCAACAAAGAGCATGTTCCCTGCCCCCACTACCTATAACCAATACCTTCATATATCTTCCTCCATTAATGTCTAAAATGTCTCATTTTAGTAAATAACATGGCTATCTTATACTTATTGGCCTCTTTTATTACTTCCTCATCTTTGATTGAACCACCTGGTTGGATAATTGCCTTAATCCCAGCCCTGCCTAGGGTTTCTATAGAATCCTTAAAAGGAAAGAATCCATCAGAGGCTAGGACTGAACTTTCAATTTTATCTCCAGCTCTTTCTATGGCATTTTCTACTGCCCAATACCTATTTACTTCCCCTAAACCTATGCCTATAGTTGCCTTATCCTTTGCAATTACTACTCCATTAGATGATATGTTTTTTGCAGCCTTCCAGGCAAATAAAAGATCCTCCAGTTCATCAGGACTTGGTGCCCTTTCAGTAACAATTTCTATATCATCAGGCAGAAGTTCCTCATCCCTATCCTGGACTAGGATTCCTCCCATGACCTTTTTAATATCAAATTCATCATAAGACTTATTAGCTATACCCTCAATTTCAATCAATCTTATATTTTTCTTTTGGCTAAGAATTTCTAAGGCTTTATGAGAAAAGGATGGTGCCAATACTACCTCTATAAATATTTCATTGATTCTTCTAGCTACAGTTTCATTGATTTCCCTATTTACAGCTATAATCCCACCAAATATTGAAGAGGTGTCTGATTCATAAGCTTTCTTATATGCTTCATCTATTGTAGATCCACTTCCTATTCCACAGGGGTTTGCATGCTTTACAGCAACTACTGTAGGCTCATCAAATTCTTTAAGAGCCTTTAGTGCTCCATTAGAATCATTGATATTATTGAAGGATAAGTCCTTACCATGAATTTGTTTGCCCTGAGATAGGGATCCTTTTCCAGGATATATTTCCTCATAAAAGGCTGCTTCTTGGTGGGGGTTTTCCCCATATCTTAGAATATCTTTCTTTTTAAAATTTAGACTCAGCCTGTCAGGGAATTTATTGTTTTGGATTTTATTAAAATAGGATGCAATCATCCCATCATAGTAGGCAGTATAGTTAAATACCTTTCCTGCTAAATATTCATTTGTTGACCAGCTAACTTCCCCTCTTTCTTTTAATTCCTCTATAATTTTTGGATAATCCTTAGGATCAACTATAACCGTCACAAATTTATAATTTTTCCCTGCTGCCCTTAGCATGGATGGCCCACCAATATCTATATTTTCAAGTATTTCTTCTTGACTTGAATCTGGTCCTTTTACAGTTTCTTCGAAGGGATAAAGATTGTTGACCACCATATCTATAGGACTAATTTTCATCTTTTCTATGGTTTCCAAATCCTTGTCCATATCCCTCCTATAAAGCAGTCCTCCATGTATATGGGGATTTAAGGTCTTAACCCTACCCTCTAAGATTTCTGGAAAGTTGGTGACATCCTCAACTTGAAGAACTTCTATACCAGCCTCTTTTAATGCTTTTGAAGTACCACCTGTTGAGATTATTTCCCAATTTAAATCCTTAAGACCCTTAGCAAAGTCAACAATACCCTCTTTATCATAAACACTTATCAATACTCGTTTCATATAACCACCTCTGATATTCTTGTTCTTGAATCTTGGATTTCTATCCTTTTTTCACAAAATAATCTTACTGCCTTAGGCAGGATTTCATGTTCTATTTCTAACACCCTTTTTTGCAAGGTCTGTGCAGTATCATCATCTTTCACTTCTAGTGACTTCTGTAAAATAATCGGCCCAGTGTCAGTACCTTCATCTACAAAATGAACCGTAGCCCCAGTAACTTTACACCCATTTTCTATGACAGCCTGGTGGACCTTCAGGCCATAGAAACCGTCGCCACAAAAACTTGGTATCAAGGAAGGATGAATATTGATTATTTTATTCCTATAGTAATCAATGAATTCCTTAGATAATATTTTCAGGTATCCTGCCAATACAATTAAGTCTACATTCCTTTTCTTAAATTCTTTTACAAGTTCTAGATTGTATTCCTCCATACCTGGGAACTTTTTTGGATCTATAAATATACTTTCTATACCCACATTTTTACCTCTTATCAGACCATAAGCATCTTCCTTGTTTGATATTATAAGGGAAATTCTTCCCCTTATATCTCCTTTTCCTATTTCATCAATTATAGCCTGAAGATTACTCCCGCCCCCTGAGATCAATACACCAATCTCTACCATAGGATAACCCCTTCATCACCTTTTGTAACCTGGCCTAATAGATAATATTTTTCTTCCCTTTCTTTCAGGAAACTTTCTATTTGATTTAATTCTTCTTTTGATACAAGAAGGACCATTCCAACCCCCATATTAAATGTAGAGTACATTTCTTTTGTAGATATATTTCCCCATTCTTGTAATAAATCGAATATTAAGGGTTTTTCTATTAATTTGATATCGATATTTGCTGTGTAGCCCTCTGGCATTACCCTAGGTATATTTTCATAAAACCCACCACCGGTTATATGGCTAATTCCTTTTATATTGAACTTGTCAATTAGATCCGTAAGTGGATTTGAGTATATCCTTGTTGGTTTAAGCAATTCTTCACCTATGGTAGTTTCTAATTCTTCTATATAGGTGTCTACATGAAGTCCCATCTTTTCGAAGACAATCTTTCTAACCAATGAGTATCCATTGCTATGGATGCCACTGGATGGTAGGCCTATGATATGGTCTCCCTCTGATATATTGGACCCATTGATAATCTTACTCTTATCTACTACTCCTACACAAAATCCTGCCATATCATACTGGTCATCTTTATAAAAATCTGGCATTTCTGCAGTCTCTCCACCTATAAGAGCTGTTCCTGCCTTAATACATCCATTGGCTACACCTTCTACAACTTGTGCCATCTTTTCTGGAACTAATTTTCCTGTTGCTATATAATCCAAGAAAAATAAAGGTTTAGCTCCCTGGCACAAAATATCATTGGCGCACATGGCTACGCAGTCTTCACCTATGCTATCATGCTTATCCATCATAAAAGCAATCTTTAGTTTAGTTCCTACCCCATCAGTTCCAGAAACTAAAACAGGCTCCTTGTATTTTGATGTATCAAGCTGAAATAGACCTGAAAACCCACCCAGATCTGATAGTACTTCAGGGGTATGGGTCTTTTTGATAAAATCCTTAATCAAAGAAACCTGCTTATAACCCGCTTCCTTATCTACTCCTGCATCTTTATAAGTAATAGACATTTTAAACCTCCAATTTTTATTTAATAGTAACTAATAAAAGTGATTGTACTTCGCATAAGGGGAACTAAACGATAGTCAAGCAATGGCCAAGCAATAGTCTAGCGATTGTTTTTGGGGTCCGGCTTTGGGGTCGGCGGGCGACCGCAGGTCGCCCCTACAATTTAAACCATGACATGCTCCTAGGGGCTAGCTTTGCTGGCCCGATGGGTCGTAATCCAAGCAGGTGGACAGGGTCATCTGCCCCTACAATCGTATTTTACAATCGATCCCCTACTGTTCCACTATTGTTTCTCTATAGGATATTGTCCAGTCAGGCATCCCCTACAGAATCCATTGGTATTCCCTACAGCTTCCAATAAACCTTCCAGTGAGATGTAGGCTAAGGAATCTGCCCCTATGGAATCCCTCATTTCTTCTATAGTCATGGAATGGGCCAAAAGATTATCTTCATTTGGAGTGTCCATACCTAGGTGGCATGAATTTGTTACAGGAGGGGAAGAAATTCTTACATGAATTTCCTTAGCTCCAGCATCCCTTAACATACTTACAGTCCTTATTATGGTTGTTCCTCTTATAATAGAATCATCTACTAAAACAATTTTCTTTCCCTGTATGTTTTCCTTAAGAGCATTTAATTTTATCCTTACACCCTGTTCCCTTAATTCCTCAGTTGGTTGGATAAAGGTGCGGCCTACATATCTATTTTTTATTATTCCTTCTGCATAGGGGGTTTTCGATTCTTCCGCATAACCTATAGCTGCTACTATACCTGAGTCTGGTGCCCCTATAACTATATCTGCTTCTACAGGGGCTTCCTTTGCCAATATTCTCCCTGCTTCTATCCTAGCTAAATAGATGGACTTTCCATCTATCCTGCTATCTGGTCTAGCAAAGTAGATTAACTCAAATAAACAAAGCTTTCTTTCTTCTTTACTTTCCCCTATAGTTCTAACGCCCTTACTATCTATAACTAGAATCTCACCTGGTTTTACATCCCTTATAAATTCTGCACCCATAGTATCAAAAGCGCAAGTTTCAGAGGCAATCACATAGGAGTCCTTAAGTTTCCCTAGGGATAAAGGTTTAATTCCCAAAGGATCCCTAGCCCCAATAAGTCTATCATTAGTCATTATTACTAGGCCATAAGACCCAATTACATCAGATAAAGCTTTTTTTACTGCCTCTTCAACATCATCCTGGTGGTGTTTTGCTATTAAATTGGCAATAAGCTCCGCATCTAGATCAGATTGAAATATGGACCCCTTATCTTCTAGCTGGTCCCTTAAGCTAGAAAAGTTGACAATACTACCATCATGGCCAAGTGCTAAGGCACCCCTTCTGTAACCTACAACCAAAGGTTCCACATTCCTTATGGACTTTCCCTCATCAGAAAAGGCATACCTAACCTGGCCTATGGCTATATTTCCCCTTAACCTATCCATAACCTCCTTAGGAAATACTTCATGGACTAGGCCCATATCTTTAAAATAATCTACAAATCCATTGTTATTTACTGCTATTCCCGTACTTACCTGGCCTCTATGTTGAAGCCCGTATAGACCATAGTATAGGTATTGAGAAACGTGATTGATTTCCTTGCTATATATTCCAACTACTCCACTCAAAACAAAGGCCTCCTTATTTTGTCTTTAACTCCTCATTCATTTGTTCAACACCTTCAGCCATCTCAAGTTTATAATTCTTCAGTTTCTCCTTTAGTTCTGGATATTTTAAGGCTAAAATTTGTGTAGCCAAAATCCCTGCATTTTCTCCCCCATCAATTGCTACAGTTGCCACAGGCACACCCTTAGGCATTTGAACAACTGATAATAGTGAATCTAGCCCATCCATAGTTGAAGATTTTGCAGGTATACCTATGACTGGTAATGTAGTAACCCCTGCCAAAACTCCCGCCAAATGTGCTGATTTTCCAGCTATTGCAATTATTACCTCTGTCCCGTTCTTTTCTGCATTTTCCGCAAAATCCACTGCCACATAGGGGCTTCTATGGGCTGATATGACCCTTAGATCATGTTGAACACCGAACTTTTCAAGCATTCCTATTGCCTTTTCTCCTATAGGCCTATCTGAAATACTTCCCATTATTATACTTACCTTCATTTTAAACCCTCCTAATCAAAATATTTTACACCTGATTGAAAAATATTGTGTTTACCATCTATATAAATATTTTTGTATAAGTCATTTCCTATCCTATCAATGGCTGCAATGGTTCCTAGGACTCTTCCATCAGGACTGGTTAAAGATTCTATCTTATCCATGGAACCTGTTGGGTTACCTGAGTTAAAGACTGTTGCCACCTGCTCTTCTGAGATTAGCCCATCTTCTAAGAATATTCTTCCTTCCCTAGTCGCCAGTGGAACTGTATAGATTTCTCCAATATCCATATTCGTCATCCATGGAGACTTATTTGATTTTACTTCTATATCCACCATAGTTGAAATAAAACTAGCAGTTTGATTATTAGCTAATATAGGGGTTTTTTCCACCTGACTAATTTCTCCATTAGTAATTAATCCAGATTTTAATAAGCCTTGAAAACCATCACCTATT
This sequence comes from uncultured Tissierellaceae bacterium, assembly GCA_964519585.1. Lineage (GTDB taxonomy): Bacteria > Bacillota > Clostridia > Tissierellales > Tissierellaceae > CAZFIO01. Next base: position 9,917 of record CAZFIO010000007.1, on the reverse strand, counting down.
CCTAAGATCAAACCGTCCCTTATTTTTAGATGATTATTTATTTCCTCTTTTATTAAAGGATTATTTAAAATTAACCTAAGGAGTTTTCCGCCACTTTCTGGTTCATTGGCTAAAATAGCTCCATGAGAGAAGGCAATTATTTGTGATTCCTTAATTTTCTTTGCCAATTCCCTATATGATTCCTCCATTTGCTTTTGTTTTAGTGACTTAAATACAAAAGTCTCAAACTTAGCGCCAGCCCTTTCAAAGGCTTGGGCCATGGTATACTCTCCATGAGTCCCAGTAAAGACTGGTATGAGAACCTTGGGCTTAGATTTCGATAGAATTATTGGGCCCTTCTTTGTTATATTATTTTTATTTACTTGCTTTACAGTATCTACTATTGGAAAGACATCTGCTAATGGATTTTCCCAAGTTTTAATTAGTTCATTTAAATTTATGCTTTCGTTCCTAATTACTATTTCTGCCTTCTCTATTGTTTGTCCTAATAATTTGTAGTCTAACCCATGAAACAAGTCTTCTGCTTCTAAATCCCCAGATAATTCTAGAATTATTGAACCATATAGGGGCTTAAATAGCTTTTCATTCTCTATTTCATTGAAATTAAATCCAATCTTATTACCAAAGCTCATCTCAGCAATGGCCCTGGCTATACCCCCATATTTGATGCTATGGGCTGAAATAATTTGCTTATTCTCAATCAATTGAATAATCCTATCATAGTTATCCCTTAACTGTTTAAAGTCCACTAGACCTGTTTCATCTATATTTAGTGGCAAGAGAACTACCTTACTACTTTTCTTTTTAAATTCACTTGATATGATGTTTCTTGCATCACCAGCAGTTACCGCAAAGGATATAAGGGTTGGTGGCACATGAAGCTCTTCAAAGCTACCACTCATACTATCCTTTCCACCAATACTTGCTATGTCTAGTTCTTTTTGAACTAAATATGCTCCAAGTAAGGATGCTAGAGGCTTACCCCACTTTTCTTTATCTTCTCCTAGTCTTTCAAAGTACTCCTGAAGGCTTAACCTTACCTTTTTGTAGTCTCCACCTAGGGCAACTACTTTTGCTAGGGATTCTATTACTGCATAGTAACCACCGTGAAAGGGGCTCCAGTTCCCTATTTTAGAATCATATCCATAGGTCATTATAGAACAGCTAGTGGTTTCACCCTTTAATAGGGGGATTTTTGCAACCATACCTTCACTTGGGCTTAGCCTATACCTGCCACCATAGGGCATTAGGACATTGTTTCCCCCTACTGTATTATCAAAGTTTTCTACAAGACCTTTTTGGCTTCCTATATTCAGATCCCCCATTAATTCATGGAAACTTTCTTTCATTGACTTCCCTTTAAAATTAATAGCAGGACTATGAATATACTCCTCACTTGATGGTTGTCCCATCTCTATGTTTACAAACTTCCTAGTCCCATTTGTATCTAAGAAGGACCTTTTTATACTGACAATTTCCTTATCTCGCCAGGCCATTTTTAGTATCTTTTCTTCTGTTACCCTGGCTACAAGAGTGCCTTCTAAGTCTTCTTTCTCTATTTCTTTCATAAATGTTTCCAAGTTGTCCTTGTCTATAACTACAGCCATTCTTTCTTGGGATTCTGACAGAGCAATTTCCGTTCCATCTAAACCTGGATATTTGACCGGAACCTTGTCTAAGTCTATAGATAGTCCTTCTGCCAATTCCCCAATGGCAACACTTATCCCTCCAGCACCAAAGTCATTGCATACCTTAATCATTCTAGAAACATTTTCTTTTCTAAAAAGCCTCATGATTTTTCTTTCAAGTGATGGATTTCCTTTTTGAACCTCTGCTCCGCTGGTATGAAGTGATTCTTCCGTATGTTCCTTGGAAGACCCAACTGCTCCACCTAAACCATCCCTACCAGTTCTACCACCTATAAGAATAATTAAGTCTCCTGGTTCAGCCTTCCCCCTATAAACCCAATCCTTAGGGGCAGCTGCTACTAGAGCACCGCACTCCAACCTTTTTGCTAGAAAACCTTCATCATATATTTCCTTTACATAGCCAGTAGCTGCACCAATCTCATTGCCATAGGAGCTATATCCCTCCATAGCACCTAGGCTAATCTTTCTCTGGGCTAATTTCCCAGGCAATGTTTCTTCAAAGAGTCTTCTAGGGTCTCCTGCTCCTGAAATCCTCATAGCCTGATATACAAAGGCTCTTCCAGAAAGTGGGTCCCTGATTGCTCCACCTAAACATGTTCCCGCTCCACCGAAGGGTTCCATCTCTGTAGGATGGTTATGGGTCTCATTTTTAAACATTAGGAGCCATTTTTCTGTCTTACCATCTACATCCACATCTATCTCTATACTGGCAGCATTTATTTCGTCTGATACTTCCTTGTCATCTAAAAGACCCTTTTTTGAAGCTTCCTTCATATTTATCACTGCCAGGTCCATAAAGGTAATTGGTCTGCTGGTAGAACCATATACAAAATCCCTTGACTGAAGATATTCATTTAGGGCCATTTCAAATACTTCCTTATATTTACCCTCATGAATTTTTATATCCATAATCTCTGTATTAAAGGTAGTATGCCTACAGTGGTCTGACCAGTAGGTATCTATTAGTTTAATCTCGGTGATGTAGGGATCTCTGTTTTCACCTTTAAAGTAGTCTTGACAGAAAATCAAATCATCCATGTCTAAGCCTATACTGTATTCTATCTTAAAGTCATCCATTTCTTCAGGGCTAAAGTTCATAAATCCATCTATTAGCTCTACTTCTTTATCTGTATCAATTTCTTTATCATAGTTAAAAGTATCTAAGCCTATTTCTTCCATTTCTATAGGATTAATATAGTAAGATTTGACCTTTTCCAGTTCTTCCTCTGATATACCCTTAAGAATAATTAGACGACTATTTAGGATTTCTACGCCTTCAAGTCTAAGTATTTTTAAAAATTCTTTTAAAGACTCCTCCCTTTGATTGAATTGCCCCTTTAAAAATTGGATCCTAAAAGCAACTTCATCTTTTTCTAAATTAGGAAATTCTCTATATAGAATGTCCTCTTGAACTTCATAAAGAACCTCATCAACAATCTTTTTAATCTCATCTTTAGATGCATTTACCAATTCATAAATATTTAAAAATCTTATCCTTTCTAAACTCTTAATTCCCAAGTATTCCCTAAACTCCTTAAAAAGTTTTTTTGATTCAGTATTTAACATATCTTTCTTTTCAATAAAAATTCTAGTAAATCCCATCTTATCCCTCCTAAAAATGATAAAGCCCAGCCAGGTAGGCCTAGCGAAACCTACCCGACTGGGCTTTTGTCCCTTCGGTGTAATGCTAAGATTTAGCATCTGTACCGCTCGGTCCTGAAAAAATTCGGATCCCTAGGTACACTTTCGCCCATATTTTCTATATGAGCTTATATATTCTCTAATAAAATTCTTTCTAATTCAAAGGGTTTTACAGGAGAACCCTTATGATAAACCCTCATGTTGCCAGCTGATATTTCGTCTATTAGGGCAATATGTTTATCTTCACCAACTCTACCAAATTCTAGCTTTATATCATATAATTCTAAGTCTTTCTTTCCTAATTCTTCTTTTATTATCTGACAAATTCTTTTAGTAAGTTCTACTAATTCCTTGTATTCTTCCCTTGTCATTATTCCCAAGGCTTCTAGCCCATCCTCTGTTATTAGGGGGTCATTTCTTTCATCGTCCTTAAGAGTTACCTCTACATAAGAATTTAAGTCTTGACCTTCCTTGGCATACAAACCATATCTTCTAATAAAAGAACCTACTGCCTTATACCTGCAAATAACCTCAACTCCCTTACCAAAAAAACTGGCAGGCAAAACAGTCATGGTTCCTTCTTCAAGATTTGAATCAAGATAGTGGGTTTGAATTCCAGCTCCTTCAATTTTCTCAAAGAAAAGCTTGCTTAACCTTAAACCTGATTTTCCCATTCCCTCTACAGTTAAGCCTACAGTATTTGCCCCAGGATCAAATTCACCATCTGTACCTGTCATATCATCCTTAAATTTCAATAAGTAATTTCCATCTTCCAATTGAAAAACATCCTTGGTTTTGCCTTTATAAACAAAATTCACTTTCTTCACCCTTTAGAATAAATTATTTTAAAGACAAATATAGCCCAGCCAGGTAGGCCAAGCGAAACCTACCCGACTGGGCTTTTATCCCTTCGGTGTAATGCTAATTTGTAGCACCTGTACCGCTCGGTCCTGAAATAGATTCGGATCCCTAGGTACACTTTCACCCATAGTAAATGATTTACGGTCATTTATAGAAACTTCTCAACCATATTATGAGAAATATACGAGCAATATTTATTTTTCTACTATCATATTAACAAGATAATATATATAAGTCAAGCTATAAAGATGAACATTGGGGACGAGAAATTTTGTTCATTTTAATAGTATTCTTCCTTTCTTGATGAAAAATAATCTTTTATATTATATGGGGTGTATATTCCCTTATTTGTTACTAGTCCACTTACTAAGTGTGGTGGAGTAATATCAAAGGATGGGTAGTATCCCTTGACTCCTTGAAGTGTGTTTTTCACCCCTCCTGCATGGAGAACCAAGTCAGGATTCCTTTCCTCTATATGGATTGATAAAGTATCCCTGTGGTCCTTGTCAGGAATACCAGTAACAAAGTAGGGGATACCATGGTACTTAGCAGAAATAGCCAGTTGATAGGTACCTATTTTATTTACTATATGCCCATCCAAAGAAATGATGTCAGCTGCTGATGTAAATATATCAACTCCTTTTTCTTTCATTACAAAGGCTGGCATATTGTCTGTAATTACAATAGTTTCAAAACCCTGATCATGGGCAACACTGGCAGTAAGCCTAGCTCCTTGGAAGTAGGGTCTGGTTTCTGGTACATATAGCCTTATATTTTTATTCCTAAGCCTTGCTTCTCTTAACATGGTTCCAACTATGGTTTCACCAAAGCATTGGGTCATAATTGTTGCCTGGTTAGGAAACAAATCAACCAAATATTTTGCAACCTTAGACATTATTGAGTAACGACGGTTTAATGAATCAAGGGTCCTATTGAAAATTGCTTCATCCACCTTGTAACCTTTTTCTATAGCAATTTTTGCAGCATCTAGGCAACCCTTGGTTACCTGTTCCATTCTTGATTTAGTGGTTGGTCTAGCATTGGATATTCTATAGGTGGCATTTTCTAAATACTTCCAGCTTTCCTCTTTTGACATATTTCTAGCCTCATAGGCAGCTAGGGCCATGCCCATACCCGCAGCAGTATAGGGCCCTGCACTTTGGGTTACCATATCTTTTATAGCCTGGGCAACTTCTTCATGGGTCCTACAGGTTACATATTCAATTTTGCTAGGATAAACCCTTCTATCCAGTATCTTTACTAGTCCATCTTCATACCAGGCTACATTTTCATACCTTAGCATAAAAGCCATATCATAGTCTTGTCTTATCATAAGTCTCTTCCTCTATTATTCCTTAAAGGCTTGAATAAAGGCCTTGGTTATATCTTCTTTATTTTGCCCCACAAACTTCTCTATATCATGGAAGGAAATATCACCCTTAAATCCCGTACACCAGTTTGTTATTATGCCTATACAGGCATAGGACAGGCCTAATTCATTGGCCAAGACCACTTCCGGAACACTGGTCATTCCCACCACATCTCCGCCGAGTTTTTCGTACATCCTAATTTCAGCAGCCGTTTCAAATCTTGGCCCCTCAGTACACACATATACTGCATCACCCTTAATATTAATCCCCAAATCCTTGGCTACCTTGTAAAACTTATTCCTTAAGTCTATAGAATAGGGTGCAGACATATCTACATGCTTTACACCTTCTTCTCCACCCTGAAAAAATGTCATAGGCCTTGATTTGGTAAAGTCTACAAAGTCCCTTATTACAACTATATCCCCTGGCCCATAGTTTTGGTTACAAGATCCAACTGCAGCGGTTGTATAGATTTCATCTACCCCAAGATTTTTCAAAGCTAGTATATTTGCCCTATAATTTACTAAATGGGGTGGTATTGAGTGGCTTTTACCGTGTCTAGCTAAAAAGACAATTTCTTGACCTTCAATATTTAATATATCTACTTCTACATCCCCATATTTGGTTATTACTACCCTGCTAGAGTTTTCATGACCTGTATCATATAGGCCTGTACCCCCAATAATTGCCTTCATATATAAAACCTCCTATTTTAGTTTCCTTATGTTTTCCTTAAAAGGTGCCCTTATAATCCCCTTCTCTGTGATTATTCCATCAATATTGTCCCAGGGTGTTACATCAAAGGCTGGGTTATATACTTCTACATTTTCAGGGGCTATTCTTATACCATCTATATGGGTTACTTCACTGGCATCTCTTTCTTCAATGACAATTTCATCTCCTGACTCAATATGAAAGTCTATAGTTGAAAGAGGAGCAGCTATATAGAAGGGCACATTATAAACCTTAGCTACCACAGACAACATAAAGGTCCCAATCTTATTTGCAGTATCTCCATTGGAAGCGATCCTGTCTGCTCCAACAACTATTAAATCAATTTTTCCATCCCTGATTAGGGTGGCTGCAACACTATCTGAAATCAAGTTACATGGAATCCCTTCCTGGACCAATTCCCAGGTAGTTAATTTTGACCCTTGAAGTCTAGGCCTGGTTTCATCTGCATAGACAAATATATTTTTCCCATGGTCATGAGCTGCTCTTATAACTCCTAGTGCTGTTCCATAATCTACTGTAGCCAGGGCTCCAGCATTACAATGGGTTAGGATTCTGGCATTTTTAGGCACTATTTCATTTCCATATCTTCCTATGGCCATATTTGTCTTTATATCTTCTTCATATATTAAATCAGCCTGGTTCTTTACCAGCTTATATATTTCATCAGATTCCAAATCCTTATTTTCATCAATAAGTTCTTTCATCCTGCTTATTGCCCACATAAGGTTTACAGCAGTTGGACGAGATTTATTTATAAATTCTAAGGCCCCTTCTAATCTTTGGAAAAATACATCCCCTTCTAGTCCAATATACTCTTTTACGGCTAGAACTGCCCCATAGGCTGCACACGCCCCTATGGCCGGCGCCCCCCTAACCACCATATCCCTTATGGCAAACTCAACATCCTTATGGTTTTTACACTGGAAGTATTCAATTACACTAGGTAGCTTCCTCTGGTCAATTAGATAAAGTATGTCATTCTTAAATTCCATAGTCTTGTACATATTAGCCCCTCCTGATTTGTCCATAATTGTTAAACTTCTTCCTCATTTTCAAGATTTCTTCTTGAGATAATATTACTGGTTCACCTATTGATTTAGCCCTATAGTAAAGTTCTGCACAATATTCTATTTCTTCAGTGATATTAAAAGCATTTGCCAAATCTTCTGCCCCAGCTAGAAGCCCATGATTTGCAAGAAGAACAGCCTTTCTATCAATCATAGCCTCATAGGCATTCATAGCTAATTCTTTTGTTCCGTATGTAGCATATTTTGCACACCTTACATTTTCACCAGCTAAAGCGATCATATAATGTGTTGGTGGCAGATCCCAATTTAAACAAGATATGCTAGTGGCAAATACAGTATGGGTATGAATAATTGCATCAATATCTTCCCTCTTTTCATAAAATATCCTGTGCATTTCATATTCACTAGAAGGCTTCTTATCTCCGTCTATTTGCTTGCCTTTTAAGTCCAGGATAGCCATATTCTCAGGTTTAATTTCAAAGTAATCTATACCTGAGGGTGTAATAGCCATTAGTCCTTTCTCCCTGTTAAATATGCTTAAATTGCCACCTGTACCCTTAGTAAGTCTTGAAGTCACCAGCTTTTTACCATACTCAATTATTTCCTTTCTTTCATTTTCAAGTAACATTATAATCCCTCCCTTCTTTTCCATAGAAAATGAATAAAATTTCCCGTCCCCAATGTTCACCTTGTCTTAGCTATATTCTACCACATCTTCCTATACTTCTTCCAATATTGATTTTGACACAATGTAACCTCTTTGTTACCCAATAGAATATTTGAAGATATATAATTGTTTTTAGAAAGAAGGTGATTTCCATTAGATTTAGGCCATTTTTTCTAATTTTGACTTTTACTTTTATAATCCTGTTGTTTGGATGTTCAAATTATAAGTCAGCTGAAAATGAAGGTATACAAGACTCCATAAAAGATATGATTGAGGCCAAGGATGAAACCTATGATTTTTTACATGATGAAAAATATATAGGTCTACTTAATGATTCCATGAAAGACATCCTAATGGCCAAGGATATAGATACAAACCACCTAATAATTGGAAACCTTTCTGATAGCAATATACCAGAAATTATATTTTTTAGAGAAAGGGATAATAAGAATATCCATGACCCTGGCTACTTAGAAATATATAGCTATAGAGATGAAAAGTATTCCTTATTGGACAGGGCTTCAATGAATTATGATAAAACCAATTATCAGCTAGAACTAGGTAAGGTTTCACAGGATAGAAATGGGATTTATTTAAACAATTATGCAGGTTCTAACTTTGCTATAACTTATGGATTTATCTTAAAAGATAGTAAACTAGTCAATATTTTAAATCCTAAAAAAGTTAACCTGATTTCCTTCAATGATGACAATGAAATAAAGGATTATAATGACAGTGGTATTTTAGAATTTTCAATTTCTGCTATCGACCCTGAAAACTATAATGGTAGTTATACAAAAAATAGAATTATTAAGTATAGGTATAACTGGGATGGTAAAGACGGAGCTAAACTAATAGATATGGAAAGGGAAAAGTTGGATGAAAACTTCATGCTAACTAAATCTGATAAAGAAATCTTAACAGAAGCGAAAAAACTTTTGAAATCTAAGGATGTAAAATTTATCAACTTTATTTTAGAAAACAAAGGCAACCTGTCGCCTCTTGATAATACACATCTAATAATAGATTATATATCCTATTTAAGGGATTCAATATTTTTACAAGAATCAAAGTTTAATAACTTGCTTACAGGTTCTTCTTATCTAAACTATTCTGATAAACTCAAGGAAGAATATTTTATTTCTATAGACCTGCTGAATGACATAGATTATATTAGTAGGCAAAAGGTCCTTAGTAATGAGGAAGAGCTTAAAAACTTTTTGATCTCAACACTTAAGGCAGGTTATATCTTTAGTAAAGATGATGATGGCTATCTCATAGATATAAACTACAAGTTTTTCTTTGATAACTTTAAAGACTGTATCCAAAATGAGTATAAGGATTATTTAAGAATTCTTTCAAATTACACCCATGATAATATGAGTGATATTAGTTTAGATACATTGGCTGAAAGAATAGTACTAATCGAAAACTTTAATTTGACCTATCCCTATTCAGATATGGTGGAAGAGTTAAGTACCTACCATGATGAATATTTAGAAGTATTTTTCCAGGGAAATCCCAATCAAATTGGCGAAAGTAAATTAAAGCCTAGCAGTGGCAGATTTAAAAAGAAACTATCCGAAAAATATATGGAAATTAAGGAAAGATACTATCATTCATATATTTCAGACCTAATTTCTAGATATCTAAATAAATAAAACTCCCTGATGGGAGTTTTTTACATATGTTTTTTGAACCACCTTATTGAATCCTCCAGCATGTTTGTGGTTACCAGATGTTTGGTGTTTTGATACTTTATAAATTTTATATTTCTTTTATCCTTATATGCCTTTCTTGCAGCTTCATGGAAATGTTCTTGGGATACTATAGGCACAACATCATCTTCTATACCATGAAGTAAAAGCATAGGTCTATCTTTAATTAGGTCTAGCTTGTTTATAGGGTCAAGCTCCTTTAGTTTTAATTCTACTTCTTTTATATCTTCATTTTCAATTCCATTTAG
>CAZFIO010000006.1:0-31941 GCA_964519585.1 uncultured Tissierellaceae bacterium | reverse complement strand
CTATATCTTCTGCCACATCTTTTAAGTTTAAGGGCACCAAGCCTTTGACTCCAGTTTTAAAAAAATCTATTTGAAATTTAACTATAGATTCTATAACCTTATATATGGTTTGCCTTCTTTGCTCAATGCTTTTTATAATCCACATAGCTGAATTTAGTCTTTCACTTAAAAATTCCTTTGCCTTTTCATCCCCATCTTTTTGTATTATATCCTTGTAAAAATTATTGATATTTAATCTTGGTCCAGTAGAATCATTTATATTTATTAGAAGCTCTCCATCTATAAAATCAATACTTGCATCAGGATGGATATATCTTACATCCTGTAGGTTTCCATCAGAAAATGCCCTTCCAGGCTTAGGTTCCAATGTTTTTATATAATCACATGCTTTTTGAACCTGAGAAATTTCTATTCCCAGCTCCTTAGATATCTTTACCATCTTATTTGAACCTAAATCTTCCAGATATAAGCTTATTATCTTCTCCGCTTGTGGATGACGACTTTGATCTTCTCTTATTTGTATCAAAAGGCATTCTTTTAAATCCCTAGCCCCTACCCCTAGGGGTTCAAAACTCTGGATTGTTTTAAGCACTTCCTCAACTATTTCAATTCCTATATTAAACTCCTCAGCAATCTCCTCTAGCTTGCTTTGCAAATAACCATTTCTATCTATAGATTCTATAATATATTGGCCTATTCTATATTCTTCTTTTCCTAGGTTAACTAAATTAAATTGTTCTATTAAATATTCTTTTAAGGAAGGCATATATGAAACATAGGCTTCTAGGCTTGATTCTTCCTGGTCTTTATCTACCTGTGGCCTATAACTTATATCATCATACTTATTTATAAACTCTTTCCAATCAATTTCTTTATCCATCTCAGTCTCCTGAATTTTATCAACCTTTTCTAGATTTCCATCCAGTTCAAGTAATGGATTTTCTTGGATTTCTTTCTTAAGGAAGTCATTTAGCTCTAAGCTATTGTATTGAAGCAACTCAATAGCCTGCCTAAGTTCCTGGGTTATTATTAACTTTTGTGTCTGTTCTAATTTTAGATTAAATCCAAGCTTCATTTTTCACATCCCCTATTAATGATTGTCAAACAATAGTCTAACAGTTGTCTAACAATAGTCAAACGATTGTTTAACTGTAGTTCACGATTTGCTCTATAATTCCATGCCTTAACGCAAGGCTGACCCTTTGTGGAAATCTTGGTCCCAAAGTTTTTCTCTAGAAATCTAAGATCCTTCGTCGCCCTACTCCTCTGGATGACAGAGAAATAATCTAGTGTCTTTTGTGGACAGGGTCGTCCACCACTACAATCCTTGATTTATGAAGGTCACCTAGATCATCTCCAATATTTTTGTTTTTGCTTCTACAATTGTTTGACTATAGCTTGTCTATAGCTTGACTACCGCTTGGCTATTGTTCATCTAATGTTCAGCTATTGTTCTTCTCCATTATATCACACAAAAAAACAAACTGCGACATCCTATCGCAGTTATCTTTGTGATTTGTCATAGGGTATTCCCTCTGCCTTGGGTGCCCGTGACTTTTTAGAGGTGAAAGCCAGTACCACCATGGTTGCTAGATAGGGCATCATCCTATAATATGTCTGATTAATTCCTAAGTTGTCTAAAAATGGAATTAAGGGTATTGAGTAGGCTAGTGTTCTAAGGAAGGCAAAGAAGAGTGCACCCAAAAATATCCTTATAGGCTCCCACTGGCCAAATATCATTACTGCCAGGGCTAGGAACCCAAATCCTGCTACTCCTGTATGACCATTTACATTTCCGTCTGTTACACCTACAGAATAGAAAAATCCACCTATTCCCCCTAGAAAACCAGATATAGCTACCCCTAAATAACGCATTTTAAAAACATTTATACCTACTGAATCCGCTGCATGAGGGTGCTCACCACAGGCCCTAAGCCTTAGTCCAAATCTAGTTTTATAGTAAATTATGATCCCAACTATTAGAAGTAACAAGCCTATATAGACAGTAATATAGGTCCTCTTGAAAAACATAGTCCCAATAACAGGGATACTAGAAAATACAGCTACCTCCCTGATATAAAAGTTTATGTTGGTTGTAATTCCATCACTACCAAAAAACATCTTTGCAAATAGTAGTATGGCCGCCGGTATAAGCATGTTTAGGGCAGTTCCTGTAATAACTTGATCTGCATGCATGGTTACTGCAGCAAAGGATAGTAAGAGAGAATATACTATACCCGCCAGAGCTGCCACTACCATGGCTAGCAAAAGGATGGTTTGGGGATTCATTCCAGATTTTTGAACAAAGAATACAAATAAGACACCAAAAAATCCTCCAAATAACATAATCCCCTCAAGGGCTATATTTATAACACCTGAAATTTCACTAAACATTCCACCTAGAGCTACAAGTAAGAGTGGAATTGCAACAGGAAGCGTGTTTTGAATTAAATAATATACCGTATCCATTATTCAGCCTCCTTTATATCTTCATTGGGTAAATCTATTGGTTCTACCGCCTCCGCTTTTCCCTTAAATAACCTAGCTATAAAAGAGCTTACTATCATAGAAAAAGCTGAAAAATAAATAATTACAGCTATAACAACGTCAATTATTTCTGGTTTAAAGCCTACTAGACTAGTTAGGGTTCCACCTCTTTGGATATAAGATATAAAGACTGCAGCAAATATTGTTCCTATGGGGCTTGAATTCCCCAAAAGAGCAACTGCAATTCCATTAAATCCATTTAGGGCAATAATATTGATAGGCTCATAGGTCATACTTGCACCAGAAATACTTGAAGGAGCAAGTATAGCAAAGGCACCACCAATACCAGCAAGTCCACCAGCTATGGCCATGGTAAGGATAATATTCCTTTTACCCTTCATGCCTGCATATTCGGCAGCATGCTTGTTGAATCCTGTTGCCTTTAGTTCATATCCGAAGGTTGTCTTTTCCAGAACTATATAAAGTATAATCCCTATTACAATGGCAAATACAATCCCGTAATTTACATTGGATCCTTGAATGCCTAGAGATGGAATTTGCACTGTTCTTGGTAGGTACTTGGTCCTAGCCTCGTTTGCAGTATACATTATGGAATCCTTAACCCACATGTCTACCAGATACATACCTATATAGTTAAACATAATAGAGGTAATTACCTCGTTTACATTAAGGAGAGCCTTAAATATACCAGGAATTATTCCCCAAATCATACCACCTAGCATACCTGCTAAGATGGCCACTATCCAGTGAAGTCCACTAGGCAATTTGAACATAAAGCCTACATATAGGGCAAAGTATATTCCCATAGTGTATTGTCCTGAAGCACCTATGTTAAAAAGACCCATTTTAAAAGCAAATCCTACAGCTAAACCTGTCATTAAAATAGGCGTAGCATAATAAAAAACATTCCCTATCCTGTTTAGTCCACCTGTTAGTATAAATTTGAAACCAGCTACTGCTGAATCTGGAGCTGCAAATAACATAACTATGAAACCAAAGAATAGACCTATAATAATAGCAATTAAGGCTGATGTAAATGATGAAAATCCTGAAGATTCAAATATGTTTACTAGAGAAAATTTAGACTTTTTCTTTTTATTCTCCATGTCCATCCCCCTTTACATCATCTCTTTTAGCCCCTGACATATAAAGGCCTAGTTCCTCAGCACTGGTTTTTCTTGGATCTAACTCCCCTACTATTTCCCCTTCATAGATTACCAGTATCCTATCAGATACATTCATTACCTCATCTAACTCAAGAGAAACTAAGAATACAGCCTTACCTGCATCCCTTCTATCTACTAATTGTTTATGAACATATTCTATAGCCCCAACGTCCAGACCCCTAGTTGGTTGAACTGCTACCAATAAATTGTGGTCCTTATCAATTTCTCTAGCAATTATAGCTTTTTGCTGGTTACCCCCAGACATGCTTCTAGCCTTGGTAATAGGCCCTTGGCCAGAACGAATATCAAACTTGTCTATCAGGTCTTCAGCATAATGCCTTACTGCCCCAAACCTTATAAAACCACTTTTTTGAAAATCCTTTTGCCAGTATCTTTGTAATACCAAATTTTCTTCTAATTTATAATCTAATATTAGACCATGCTTATGCCTATCTTCTGGAATATGGCTCATACCATCTATGGATCTTTGCCTTATGGAAGCCCTGCTTATATCTTTACCAGATAGGTTGATTTCTCCAGCAACAGCCTTATCTAGTCCTGTTAGTGCCTCCACCAGTTCTTTTTGTCCGTTTCCATCAATTCCAGCTAAGCAAACAATTTCACCAGCCCGAACATCGAAGGAAACATTCCTAACTACATGTTTTTTCTGTATTTTGGAGTCTACTGATAGGTTTCTTACAGATAAAATAACCTCTCCTAAATCTTTTTCTTCTTTTTCTACCTTAAAACTAATATCTCGTCCAACCATTAGCCTAGAAAGTTCTTCTTTGCTGGTTTCTTTAATATCTACAGTCCCCATATACTTACCTTTTTGCAATACAGTACACCTGTCTGCAACTTCCATAATCTCATTTAGTTTATGGGTTATAAACAATATAGACTTCCCTTCATTGGCAAAGTCCCTCATTATCTGAAGAAGTTCCCTTATTTCTTGGGGAGTTAAAACTGCAGTAGGTTCGTCAAATATTAGAATTTCATTGTCCCTATAAAGCATCTTTAGAATTTCTACCCTCTGCTGCATACCTACTGTTATATCTTCAATAAGAGCATCTGGGTCCACACTTAGGCCATACTGTTGACTTAAGTCTACCAGTCTCTTCCTAGCTTCATCTTTTTTTAGAAAACCCATGGTATTTGGCTCTACACCTAGGATTATATTTTCCAACACGGTAAAAATCTCTACTAATTGAAAGTGTTGATGAACCATCCCAATACCTAAATCATTGGCATCATTTGGATTATTAATGGTTACTTTTTCACCTTTCTTCCTAATTTCACCTTTTTCAGCCTGATATAGACCAAATAAAACACTCATTAAAGTAGACTTTCCTGCACCGTTTTCACCTAAAAGAGCATGGATTTCACCTTTTTTCAATTGTAGGGTTATATTGTCATTTGCAATAATCCCAGGAAATTCTTTTGTAATATTTAGCATTTCAATAATATAATTATCCACTTTAACCCCATCTCTTCTATCATATTTTATTTAGTTAAAAAATGGGGGATTAGATAAACTCCCCCATTCTTCTTACATAAGGCTTAAGCATTATGTTTGTATCTTTTATTATCTAGTAGTAACCTTCACTTTTGCAAGTTTCAATTGTGAAGTTAGTTCTTCAGCAGTTGCTTCTCCTGATTCTGCAGCAACTTCAATTTCTCTTATAACTGAAATTTCTCCACCTTTTAATTTTCCAAATAATTCATCGTATTGGGCCTTGTCAAATTTTTCAAATCTATCAAAAGCGTCAGCATTTGCTTCTCCTATTACTGTAGTTGGAAGTCCAACACCATCATTTTCAGCATTGAATACTACTACAGTTCCACCAAATTCTGACCATTTGTCAGTTATAAATATTGCTTCTAAGGCTTGAATTACAGAAGCAGACAAACCTTTTGTAGCGGAAGTAATTGTTGTTTCGCTATCATATCTTTGGTCAACGTCTACACCTATGAATTTTGCATCTGCTTCAGCTGCTGCTGACATTACAGACTTACCAACTGCTCCACCACAACCAAACACAACTTCAGCACCACCTTGATACATAGCAGCGGCAGTTGCCTTGTTTGTAACGTTTTCATCGAAGTCTCCAGTATAGTGGTAGTCGACCTTTATTGCTCCATCTCCTAGACCTAGTTCTGCAGCTGCATCTTCAGCGCCTTGAAGATAGCCATAACCAAAAGCTTGAACTGCTGGTACTGCCATTCCACCCATAAATCCTAAGTGAGTAAAGCCATCTTTAACAGCAGCATAGCCAGCTAGATAACCAGATTCTTCCTCTGCATACATTAGACCTACAACATTGTCTCCAATTGTAAAATCAGTATAATCAGCATCATGAGGTGAACCATCAAGAAGTAAGAACTTTACATCAGGATATTTTGTTTGTGCATGGAAGATTGGTACTTCAAATAAGAAACCTGGAGTAACAATAACCTTTGCACCTGCTTCTACAGCTAGATCAATAGCTTCTAGATATCCATCAGTGGAAGCATCTTCAGGTTTAATATATTGATGGGAAATATCATTTGCCTTAGCAAATTCTACTACACCTTCCCATGAACCTTGGTTAAAGGACTTATCGTCGATATTTCCTTTATCTGTTATTAAAACAATGTCAAAGCCTGTGGATCCTCCTGGATCTGGAGTTTCACCATTGTCACCTGGCTCTTCTGGTGCCTTGGTACCGCATCCAGCCAAGCTAGCTAGTACAAATGTTAGTACTAACAAAATTGATAAAAATTTTTTCATATTACTTTCCCCCCCTTGAAATTTTTACTACAGGTATATTATAATTTATTATCTAAACTTTATCAAGTTAAAACATGGTTACGGTTTCTGAATGTTCAGACTTTAACAAGGATAAATATAGGTGGACAGGGGCGTCCACCACTACAGATAAAGATGCGGAAGGATACTGAGATCCTTCCCTATAAAAACAATTCTTTGATTATCTCGTGATCATATTTTTACTAGTAGGGAGGGTGCCTCTGTGCCCCTCCAAACCAGGTTTTTTCAAGGTGCGGAAGGATACTCAGATCCTTCCCTACAAAAACAATCGCTTGGCTATTGCTTGACTATTGTTTGGCCATCGTTTGGCTATTGTTCCTTAGCAGTCCTCCGGCCTATCTACTTCATAGCCTGCTTCTCCCAGGATATCAAAGGCCTGAGATAGCTTTCCTTCATTTACCATTACTATCGGCCCTGTACAACCCATGCCTGACTCAGCATAGACTCCTTTTCTCCATAGGGCTTGAACTGCATCTTCTAGCTCCATAATATCTATACCTTCTATGGTTGCAGTTACAGTTTCAGAAGGAGGAGCTACAACTTCTTCTGCTTCCTGGGTTTTCTTTTCTTCACTGGTTAACTTATCAAGTATATCCCTAAGTCCAGCCTTATGGGCTTTTTCAAATTCTTCTTTTGCTATCTTGCTTACATTACCCCTTACTAGGTTTGCACCATAGCTTATGGCATTTGCCACTACAGGACTGCCTGATGCCCTAGAAAGTATAAGAACTACCCTTTCATAGTCTTCACCAATACCAGGTCCATAACCATAGCCTTGGGACTCAAAACTACCACCTGTCGTATAGGATGAAAACACCTTCATCAGTACATTACCCGTCAAGGTATCTGTAATCATAATATCTGGTGTTCCAAGAAGTAAATCATTACCCCTCATTACTATACCACCATCTGCCCTGGATGATTCTACAAAGTTTACCTTATAACCTTTCTCAACTAAATCCTTAAAGGCCCTCTCAACCTGTCTAGCCCCATCTAGGTTGAGAATACCTAGACTTGGGTTTTCTATACCCATAGCTTTGGCAGCAATAATCCCATTGATACCATTTTTAATCATAGCCTCTACCCTATGAACTGCTGTGGTTCCTGTGGTAGTGGCTATAAACATTTCATTTCCCTTACCAGGGGTAGATACCCTTCCAACTGTAGACACTCCTATAGGGAAGTTATAGTGCATGGTTACACAAGATCCGATTTCTCCCTTATCCAACATTTCTTCCATCTTGCTATAGGCTTCATCTTCAGTTTCAGCTATTACCTGGGTTAGCTTTGAATCTACCTTTGGTCCAATTAAAACAACTTCCATAGAGGCATCTCGTGCTTGGGCTATTTCAGCCCCCCTGACAATATTGTCTACCCCTAACTCACTTCCCAAGCTAGTTATTCCAACCCTTACCTTATCTCCAAATTGTCCTGTTTCTATGGCATCTGCTATATCATTGAAAACTTTGCCAATTACAGATTTTATATTATCAGCCATTTTTATCACCCCTCTATTCTTTTAATAGATGTGTTGCAAAATCTCTCATGGCTTCTGCTACTAGATTTCTAACTTCTTCTTCTGAAACGCCCTTGTCTTCTTCAATTTTTCCAGGATTGTTTTCCATAACTATGGAAACCCCGTCAAATAAGTTGGTCATTCTACCTAGGAAAAGACTACCCTTACCTACAATCATAGCTCTCTTTATATTGCCTTCAAGGATTTCTTCTCTGGCAAAACCTACATATGGTACACCTGATGGTATATGGCCTTGGGTTGGAGCCCAGCCTTCCATACCATGTTTTTCTATGAAGTCATTTAATTGTGTTCTTTCTAAATCTCCTCTTTTTACTCCCAGAGCTGCAATCATTTTATAGTTTGCATTTGGAACATCCCCTGCTCCAGCAGGTTTTGTAACATCTGGGTTTTGCATCTCAACAGAATATTTATCTATATCAGTAATCTTTAGGTTATTTCTATCTAAAGGCTCGGTAACCAAAGATGTGATTACAGCCTGTGGAGAAGAACCTGTACCTACTGTATGTCTTCCAACTAGGTCATTTCTTAGCACAGGGTTAACCCCATCATTTTCTGAAACCAATACTGCAAATCCACCAATTACGTCTTCTAATACTGGCATACCCTTCTTTATGTGGTCCTTACCATTCATACCAAGTTTGGCAGTAGATCCACCAGCAACGATTAGTACGTTTTTAAAGGTTCCTGCTTGTACTAGAGAAGCAGCCAATACCATGGAGTGGGCAGGTGCTGCACAGAAACTTCTGGTATCAGACCCAGTAGCTTTCTTTAGGCCTGCAAACTCTGCTATAGCCTTAGCAAAGTTTCCTCCACCTCTTTGGTTCATGTCACCACAAGCTTCTTCTGAACACTCTATAACATAGTCTATATCATCAGGATTTATATCTGTTTTATCTAAAAGATGTAGGGCAGATAGTACTCCTGAGGCCTTGGATACCAAGTTTTCATATAGGACATGGGCAGATAAATTTATATCTACATCATGGCCTTTCTTTACACATCCAACTAAAACATTGTCATTATAGATAGCTTCTGCTCCTAGGGAAACTAGTTTTTCAACCTCTTCAGGGCTGTCACCAGACCCTAGTTTAGCAACTAGTTCGTCAGAAATTAAAGGATGTTCTTCTAGTTTCTCCCTTGTTAGTCCTGTAAATTCTTCAGTTAATTTCACTAGGTCAAAAACATCTACTATTTTTATCAAACCAATAAACTCTTCTTGGGACATAATTTCCCCAAGTTTACCATCTTTACTGTAGTTTGTTATCTTTTTATCATACCAAGGTTGGTCATATTTCTTAAGCTCTGCAGGCTTATGATTACCAATATAAACCTGGTTTGGTAAATAACTTACAACCTCCTCATAAGTTCTAAGATTGTTTGGTAGATTTTTCAGGTACTCCGAGTCTGGATGTAGAGTCCTCTCTGTTGTTTGTGTCGTCCCATTATGAATTATCATATCAGGAGCATGAATAAGAACATAAGCTGAACCTTTTACTACTGAATAATTCAAACTAAACACCTCCACTTTTTACAAAAGGGTGATAGAATTTATCACCCTTTTCTAAAGAATATCTTATTTTTCAAATACTGTTTGTTCTTCAACTTCAGTTGTTAAAGCAGTAAGTGCTCTTTCAACTAATCTTCTCCTAAGTCCCTTTTCTTCTGCAGGATCTAGTTTCGGATCCCCTAGAGGATGTGGGATTGCTACGGTAGGTACAATTCTATTGGCACCTACTGTTAGGGATATAGGTACTACAGTACACATATGAACTACTGGAATACCTGCTCTTTCTATTTCCTTCACCATTGTTGCACCGCAACGTGTACAGGTGCCTCAGGTTGAGGTCAGGATAACAGCATCTACCCCATCAGCTAGTAATTCCTTAGAAAATTCTTCAGCAAATTTCTTGGAACTGGCTACAGCTGTACCATTTCCTACGGTTGTATAGAAATACTTATGAAGCTCCCCTATCTTGCCTTCCTTTTCCATATCTCTCAGTACATCTACAGGAATTACCCTGTCAGGATCTAGGTTGGCATATACTGGGTCATAGCCACCATGAGCGGTTTCATGAGTCTCTTCAGTTAGGTCGTCAAAACCTGATATATCGTATTTACCATACTTTGATGCTGAGGATGATTCTATATGGTCAGGATTTCCTTTAGGAACAATCCCTCCAGATGTAACTATAGCTATCTTTGCCTTACTTATATCCTTAATTGCTGGATTTGGATCTACCCTATCAAAAGCTGGCATTGGGTACTCAGTTTCAAACTCTTCACCCTTAAGCTTCTTAATCAGCATATCTACTGCCCTTTCAGAACCTCTCTTGTCTGTAAAGAAGTTTTTCCTAAGTCCTCTTTCCATGTAACCATCTTCTTCAGGTGAACCAATTTCTTCTCCCCTAACTAACTTTAGTCCTAAGGGTACTATCTTGGCTACAGCATCTCTCATTCCTGCAGCACTATCCCTAGTAGCTACTACATAGACTGATTTCTTAAACATATCAGCCCCAGGGTTTTCTTCGTACATACCAGTTATAGCAGGTATACCTAGTTCAGTTTGAACAGCATCCGCAACCGTACCACAAGCAAAGCCATATCTTCCAGCATTGAAGGCTGGTCCTGCTATAAGTAAATCTGGCTCTTGGCTTTTGATTAGGTCTAGAACTGTTTTAAGTGCTTCATCAGTATTTTCCCCAAAGTAAGAGTCACCACATATAACTGTTGCTACTATTTCTGCTTCATCCTTCAAGGCAGCCTTTATAGCCAAACCTGGTCCCAAGGCTCCTTCTCTAGCTTCAGGCCTGTGATCAGCTTTTTCTTCTCCACCTATACCAGCAAAAAACTGATTTATATAGTGTACAACCTTAATTTTACTCAACTGTACCCCTCCTTTCATCATCTTTATTTAAATTTAATCGTTATATTTTCCGTGTTCCTTTCTAATTGCGGAAACTTCTGCAACTATTTCATCAACATCTAAAACCATTTCCATCATACCGATTTGGTCATCATAAACTTGTGCATCTACAGCTTCTTTAAATTCTGCTTCTACTGGATGATAAACTTTAAGTCCCAACGGGACTCCTGCCAATGGACCTGCATAAGTTGGGTCACCTGCAGTAACTGTTTCAGCTGCTAAACCTGCAGCTTCAGCTTCTGCTCCACCGATAAGTACTACTATATTTTCAGCACCATACTTATCTACAGCTTCTTGTACCCTCTTTTGATTTTCTAAGTCCATTGCACCTGCAGCCGTTCAGACGAAGCACTCAGTTGATGAAAATACAACTTCAGCATCTGTGGTCTTTACGCACTCTTCCATTGCTGGTCCAGGTATACCATCTCTATCTCCAATGATAATAACCTTGCTATTAGCATTAAACAATGACATATTTCCACTTCCTTTCCTATTGATTAAATTTATTTATATCATTTTTGCACTCATTTTATTAAATCCAAGTTCATTAGTTGCACCTGTGATGGCTTGAATTTCAACAGTTATACTGCCATCTTCATTTAGACTTCCATCAAAACCTCCAGCAATAATATCTGTATAATCTAAGCAACCAATTACCTTATCCAACTTAGGTAAAACTACAACTTCATTTGCATTACCGCCAGTTACTACTGCATCAGCTAGTGGATCAGCATCTGCTAAGGATTGACTGGCACCATCTCTACCTGCGTACTCATCAGTAATGATTACAGTCTTGATTCCTTTACCCTCTATCTTCTTACAGTTCATTATAAGGTCAGTATCTGGGTTACCAAATCCTTCTTGGGATACAACTACCCCATCTAGACCTAGATATTCTGCAAGCTTAGCAGTCCAATCTGAAGACCTTTCCTTATCAGCTAAATAAACATTTTCATTTGTAATAATAACTCCTACAAAGTTATACTCTTTCCCATGTCTTCCATATAAGTCATGAACAACTGGGTTGTTTAGGTGATGGTAGGTAGTATTCTTATCGCAAGCTGAAACACAGTTACCGCTAATAATTGCCCCATCCATAATTTCAGTTGGGTATAAAATTGTTGGAACTATTTGCTTTGCATCTACCCCATAAACATAAGTGTCATGAAGTAAACCTTGTGATTGTAGCATTTGTACATAGGCTACCCTTGGTAGATCTGGGTATTCCTTTAAACCTTCAAGTAGTGGTAGTGTTTCAAACACCTCTACTTCGTCTGCTTCTATTTCCCTAGCAGCTTCCGCTAAATATGCAGCAGCTTTAAAACCTGCATACCTTAGAGCCCTTTCATGGTCATGTTGTTTTAGGCCTTCTGCTGGATCACATACCAAAACTACATTGTTTAGTTTTGAGAATGGAGTCAATTCAGCACCTGGTCCTTGCATATCAACTATACCCTCTTGGAAACCTACAATCTTCCCTGCAGTAACAACCGCAGCACCCTTTAAAACATTTGTCCTACCAGAACCTACTGTTGTTACCTTAGATAGAACTCCTGGGAATATTCCCCCTGGTCCATCCACCTTAACCCTAGGCTCTATTACATCCTTTACAGGGGTTATTCTAACACTCTCTCCTGGCCTAGCAAGTTCTACATCAACTGATGATAAATGTTCATCTTCTTTTATCAGTTGAATTAACTCTTCTTTGTTAACATAAAGGACACCATTATCAACCTTGGTTTCATCACCAAATTGGACATCCTTAATTAGAATATGCCCTAATTCTAGACGCATGTTTTCACCTCCTCTTATATTTGCAAATATATAATAATTCTAAAATAGAATTATCTTCTAGACGAACTTCTTAATCATTTCTTCTACGGATTCCTTGCTAGCATCTCCTGCTACAACTTCATCAATCTTCTCTCCATCTTTGTAGATAGCAATTACAGGTAAACCCATAACTTTTTGGCCTATGGCTAGCCTTCTAGCCTTTGAAATATCTAGACCAGTAAATTTGATCTTGTCACCATAGCTCTCCATCATTTTTTCAATATGAGGCATTAAAGCCTTGCATGGCTCACAAGATGGACTCCAATAGTCAACTAAAACCAATCCTTCTGCTTGTAGAACTTCTGCTTCAAAATTATCCTTGTTTAATTCAAACATTTAGACCCCTCCTATTATTCTTCAAAATTTTCATCTATATACTTCTCAGCTTGAACAGCTGCTATAGCCCCATCTGCAGTAGCTGTAACTACCTGTCTTAAGGATTTTACCCTATTATCTCCAGCAGCAAACACGCCTGGGATATTGGTTTTCATATTGTCATCAGTAATTATATATCCATTATCCATTTCAATTAAACCATCAAATAGTTCTGTAGCTGGTAAAGTTCCTACAAATACAAATATACCAAAGGCTCCGTCATCTTCATCTGGGAATAACTCTTTTTCTTCTCCAGTTTTCACGTTTTTAATTATGAAGGATTCAAGTATACCGTCACCTTTTACTTCTGTGATTACTGTGTCCCACATAAAGCTAATCTTAGGATTTTTAAAGGCTTTTTCTTGTATGGATTTTGCAGCCCTTAGTTCATCTCTTCTATGGATTACGGTTACCTTTCTAGCAAACTTTGTTAGATAGATGGCTTCCTCTACAGCAGAGTCTCCCCCACCCATTACAAACACTTCAAGTTCTTCAAAGAAGGCTGCGTCACATGTAGCACAATAGGAAACTCCCCTGCCCGTCAATTCTTTTTCACCTGGGCAACCAATCAATCTTGGAACAGCACCTGTTGCTATAATTATGGATTTCGCCTTATATTCTCCATCTTTTCCCTTGACAACTTTAATCTTTTGGCTAAAGTCAACCTCAACAATAGCATCAGATATCTTTTTTGCACCAAAGGCTTCAGCTTGCTCTACCATTCTTTGAATTAAACTTGGTCCTGTAGGCTCATGGATAGAACCTGGATAGTTTTCCACATCATCAGTAGTTACTATCTGTCCACCAAAGGCATCCTTTTCAATTATAAGGGTTTCCATCTTGGCCCTTGCAGCATACAAACCAGCTGCCAGACCTGCTGGACCTCCACCTATAATCACCACATCGTAAACCATCTTATCATCCTCCTAAGTAATATTATAATACACTGAATATCCTCTTTCCACATCTATTTATTGTTACCCAATTTTTTGGAAAGTAATTATAAAAAAACAGAATAAATAAGCCTGGGCCTATTTACTCTGTATATTAACCTGAGAGTTTCTCTAATGATAGATTGCTCCTTCGGTGCTATGCTTTCCAGAGGTTTGTCCAAATACGGTCCTTTTGCCTGAGAGCATCCTTCTAGTTTGGCAAACTACAAATTCCTCCTTCGGCGCTATAAAATAGTCTCTCCCGTATTTATCATCCAATTGTTATTTATTTCACAGTTGATTCCATTATAAACTATCTTTAAATAAATTACAATATATAAATAAAATAATTTTTCTTATAAAAAATAGGCCTTTTTTCTAATCAAGGCCTACTTGTAATATCCAAAACATACATAGCAATATTTAAAGAATGGTCAGCAACTCTTTCAAGATTTGATATAGTATCTAAAAATATAACCCCAGGTTCTGTCTGGCATTCATTGTTGTTTAGTCTGTTTATATGGTCCTTTCTATTCTTTTCCTCAAGACCATCTATCTCATCTTCAATATCTTTTACTTCAAGGGCTAAGTCTCTACTGTTGAATTCAAAAGCATCCTTTGCTTTCTTTACAATCTCAAGTGACTTATGAAAAATTTCATTAAGGGCATTTGTAGCATAATCACTAAAGATTATACTTTCTACTTCCATTCCCATGGCAAGTTCGGTTATGTTTTCTATATGGTCACCAATTCTTTCCAAATCATTGATAATATATAGCAAATGATTGACTTCACCTTTCTGTATATCTGATAAGGATGCATTGGAAAGCCTTACCAGGTACTCAGTAATTTCCCTTTCCAATTTATTGATTATTTTTTCCTTAGCCAGTACTCCCTCAATCAAATTAAACTTCCCATCTACCAGAGCAGATTTAGAATCTTCTAGGTTTTCAAGAACCAGATCCCCCATCCTTAGGACCTCCTTGGTTACCTGGCCTAGAGCTATAGATGGTGTTTCTATAATCCTATAATCCAGATATATAGAGGCTGACTTGGGTTTTTCGTCCTCTCCTGGAATCAACCACTCTACAAACTTAACCAGAAATCTTGCAAAGGGGATTTGTATTATGACATTGATAATATTAAATAGGGAGTGGGCATTGGCAATTTGTCTAGATATATTTCCTGGAGATAAACCCTCTACAAACCAAGCAATAGGATGCTGTAGAAGGGTCATAAAGATTATGGTACCTACTACATTGAAAACAAAGTGTATCCATGCTGCCCTTTTGGCAGTTTTATTGGCTCCTATACTTGAAAGCAAGGCTGTAGTTGTAGAGCCTATATTTTCACCAAAAAGTATAGGAAAGGCTAGGTTGACCCCTATCAAGCCTTGGCCTGCTAGGGCCTGTAACAATCCTATAGAAGCACTTGAACTTTGTACAATAGCTGTTAATATAAATCCTGCTAACATACCCAGTACTGGATTATTCAAACTTGTCATCAATTTAGTAAATATTGGTGAAGCCGATAGGGGAGCCAAGCCATCACTCATCATATCCATGCCTATAAAGAGTATACCAAAACCTATGAGGATTTCTGCCAAATCCTTAGTCTTTTTATTTGAAGTTATGATCCACAGACCTACCCCTACAATCACAGCTATAGGAGCATAATCTGTCAGCTTAAAAGCAATTAGTTGGGCAGTAACTGTAGTCCCTATATTGGCTCCCATGATTACACCAGTAGCCTGAAACAGTGTCATAATCCCAGCATTTACAAACCCTATAACCATGACAGTAGTAGCACTACTACTTTGGATAATCATAGTTACAATTGCACCTACAAAAACACCCATAAATATATTAGTTGTTAAAATCTCTACAATTCTTTTTAATCTAGCACCAGCAGTTTTTTGCAAACCAGACCCCATTAATGTCATACCGTATAAAAACAATCCTAAACCGCCTAATACTGGTAAAGCAAAATTCATTTTATACCTCCTCATTATAACAATAGCCTAGCAATAGCCAAGCAGTTGCCAAGCAATGGTCAAGCAATAGTTAAAAGTTGGCTGAACAATTTCTGAACCGTACCCTTGCCACCATAGCTTACCTAATCACAGATTTGGTCTTATCTATGGTTGGGCACACGATAGCTAAACTATAGTATTGTGGAAAATTACTTATTAGTCATGTTAATACTTTATATGTAATTCTTATATATATATAATAGCTATAATTCAATCCCAGTCATCTCGTCCTGCTGCATCTTTTTTTCTTAACTCCATCATCCTAGCTCACACTTCTTAAATTGAGAGATCTCCTTATTTGTAAAGCGTAAAGCAGAAAACTTAAAGCAAAATCCGCTGTCCTCTATGTAGGGGCGCACCTTCGGTCGCCCTTGACCCAAAAGAATGACCCCGGTCATCTCGACCGAAGTGGAGAGATCTCCTCTTTTAAAAATGTAAAACATTAAAGGTGTGGAAGGGTACGGATACACCTTCCCTACAAAAGCAATTGTTTGACTATTGTTTGACTACCGCTTGGCTATTGCTTGACTATAGTTAAAATCCCCTCTGTCTCAAAGCCTCAAACAAGATAACATTTGCGGAATTGGCCAAATTATATGACCTACCTATATCATTCATCATGGGAATTTTTATGGTCCTATCCCTATTCCTATCCAGAATCTCCCTAGGCAAACCTTTTGTTTCTTTGCCAAAGACAAAAAACGACTCTGGCTTATACTGAAAATCTGTGTAAAGATTATCAGTCTTACTAGTAGCAAAATAAAATTCCCCCTTAAGGTATTTTGCCAATAAATCTTCAAATTTATCATAATAATGTATATCAACCAAATGCCAGTAATCTAAACCTGCCCTTTTTAAATTCTTATCATCCACAGAAAATCCTAAGGGCTTGACCAAATGTAAGGATGTATTGGTTAAAACACAGGTCCTTGCAATACTTCCTGTATTGTGGGGGATTTCTGGCTCCACCAAAACAATATTAAATCCCATAAAAAGTCACCATCCCTATATAACAATAGCCAAACAATTGCAAAACTATAGTCTAACCATAGGCAAACAATTGTTACACAGCTGTTGAATCATAGT
The DNA here is from genome assembly GCA_964519585.1 of uncultured Tissierellaceae bacterium. Classification (GTDB taxonomy): domain Bacteria; phylum Bacillota; class Clostridia; order Tissierellales; family Tissierellaceae; genus CAZFIO01. Next base: position 14,740 of record CAZFIO010000006.1, on the reverse strand, counting down.
CTCTGCAGGGGTCAAGACCTGTCGATCCATGAACCACAAGTCCTTCCCTAGCCATTCGTAGGGGCGCACCTTTGGTCGCCCGTGACCCCAAAGTCAGACCTGGTCATCTCCACCGAAGTGGAGAGATCTCCTCTTTTAAAGATGTAGAACATTTTTACTACTGCTTTGCCATTGCTTGTCTATTGCTTGACGATTGTAAGTTTTCCTGTCCAAAGATAATATAACACATTAATAATATATTTAAAATCATTATTTTGTAATATTTTATCTAATTCTGCTGGTTTTTTATGTAGAAACGATTTCCTTTATTAAATTTTTGTCAAAGAAAAGACATTTCTTTTGATATATCAAAGAGATGTCTTCTTAGTATTTCAAGTTATTAAGTTTTTTAAATATTTAAGAATTCTATATATGTGTCCAATATTTCCACCCTAGAATCTTCGTCTATAAAGTTTATTACCTTGGTAATAATCTCATCTGCATGTTTTCTTTCATTTGTAACACAAGCAAATCCAATCATGCCAGTTTGCCAACTATCATTTAGGTCAGTTTCTGCAATAGAAATATTATACCTAGACTGCAGTCGTCCTATTATGCTTTTAATTACCTGTCTTTTTTCCTTCAAAGAATGAACTTCATAGATCATTAACTTCAAGGAACAAATTCCTACTATCACAAAAACCACCCCCTTTTGAACCATAGTCTAGCAATTGCCAAGCGGTAGACTAGCACTAGTCTAGCAGTAGTTTAACAATGGTTGAACAATTGTTAAAGGAGATTCCTATCACCCCAAATATATGCAATTCTACTTTATTCAGCCTATTGGGGAGATCTATTTTTAAAAACGGAGATTTCTCTATTACTAACGGACAGACACATAGGTCTGCCCCTACAACAGCCGAAATGACCAAACTGGCCTGCTGCTTGGTAGGGGTCGACGATACCAACCTTTATTTACCCAGTAGGGCTAAAATGCGGAGTGCCCGAGGGTATGTCGACCCTCGACCCCAAAATCCAACCCCTGTCATCTCGACGGTCGTGGAGAGATCCCCGTCCTTTAGACCCCCAAAACAATTGTTTAACCATTGTTCCCCTATTGTTCCCCTATCGTTTCCCTATTGATAAACTATTGTTAAAGTATCCCCATTTCCTTCCCAACTGCTTCAAATACTTCTACCGCCTTATCCAACTGATCTTTTGTATGAGCGGCTGTAACCATGCATCTTACCCTGCCTGTTCCCTTTGGTACTGTTGGAAATACTATACCGGAAACAAATACTCCCTTTTCCAATAGATTTCTGGAAAACTCCATGGTTTTTGCTTCATCTCCAATGATTACTGGTGTTATTGGAGTTTGGCTATTTCCTATATCAAAACCTAGGCTTCCTAGTTTTTCCTTGAAGTATTTAGAATTATCCCAAAGTCTTTCAGTATATTCTGTAGACTCCATAAGCATTCTGATTGCCTCAGTTATGGCCCCAATAGTAGCTGGTGGCAAGGAAGTGGAAAACAAGACTGGTCTTGCCCTATGATTTAACCATTCATACATGGTTTTTGATCCTGCCACATATCCACCGATTACACCTATGGCCTTGGACAGGGTCCCCATAACAAAGTCAACCCTTCCATGAAGCCCAAAATGATCTACAGTACCCCTGCCGCTTTCCCCCAAAACTCCTGAACCATGGGCATCATCCACATAGGTCATGGCACTATATTTTTCTGCCAATTCTACAATTTCTGGAAGTTTTGCTACATCTCCATCCATGGAAAATACCCCATCAGTTATTATAAGCATATTTCTATACTTGTCTCTATTTTCCTTCAACACTTGCTCCAAGCTATCCATATCAGAGTGCTTATAGATTGCCTTGTCAGCCCTAGATAGCCTAGCTCCATCAATTATAGAAGCATGGTTTAGCTCATCAGATATAAGAATATCACCTTTTTCAGTTATAGCCTGGATAGTTCCAGCATTACAATTGAAACCTGATTGGAAAAGAAAAGCAGCTTCTTCCCTTTTAAACTCTGCCAGTAGAGATTCCAATTCTTCATGAATATCCATATTGCCAATTATGGTCCTTACAGCACCTGAACCAACCCCATATTTTTCTACAGCTTCAATAGCAGCCTTTTTCATCCTAGGATGATTAGCCAGGCCCAGATAGTTATTTGAAGAAAGGTTGATTACCTTCCTGCCATTAAGGATTACTTCCGCTTCATTTGGAGTTTCTAGTACAGGCAACTTCCTATAAACCCCTTCATTTTTTAATTCTTCAATCTTTTCTTTTAAGAAATTTAATTCATGTACATTTGACATAAAAATACCTCCCATTAAACGATAGTCTAGCAATTGTCAAGCAATAGCCAAGCAGTAGTCAAGCAATGGTTAAATAATAGTTAAACAATTGTGTTGTAGGGGCAACATTTGGTCGCCCGCAGACCCCAAGTCTTATCATATCATTGTAGGGGTCGACGACACCAACTAATATTTACCCCGTAGGGATTACAATTGGGAGTGCCCCGGGGTATGTCGACCCGTGACCCACAAGTCCGACCCAGTCATCTCGACCCTGAGGAGAGATCTCCTCTTTTGGATCCCAAATCCTAACCCTAACAACTATTCACTATTGCCTATTAAACTCTTTTTCTTCTACTTTCTGCTTTACACCTTATGCTTTATGCTTTATGCTTTTTGCCTTCCACTTTATGCCTTTTATTATATCACAATTCAATCCATTCCTTAAGCTCTTGTTAAAATTTTATTTATTGCCCAATTAACATAATCTTCCCATCTATTATCCTTTTCATTGTAGCTTTCCAAGAGGGGAATGTGTTTCTTATCCCTTGTATTTCCCAAGGCTATAATAGCATTCCTAATTAATATATTTTTACCCCTCCAGGCGCCGGACATGGACCCATACTTTTCTTTAAATTTCCTATTGGACATAAAGAGTAATTCTTCTATATCCACTATACCCTGTGTTAATGATGGTATAAATTCCATATGATTAGGTAGTTTTACACCCTTGTTTTTGGGACAAACCAATTGGCAGGTGTCACAACCATATATCCTATTTCCCATTCTATCTCTTAAATCATCAAGAATTATATCCTTGGTTTGAGTCAGGTAGGAAATGCACTTTTTAGGATTTAACCTATAGGGTTCCTCTAAAGCTCCTGTAGGACAGGCCCTAATACACAAGTCACAATCCCCGCATCCATCTTCAACAAGCTTATTTTCAATCTCTACTTCCAAGTCACTTAATATATAGCCTAAAAATATGAAGGACCCATAGTCCTTATTTATTATGGAGCAATTCTTCCCATAATATCCTATCCCGGCATTCCTAGCTAGCTCCCTATCTATCAGTGGACCAGTATCAACAAAGGCCTTATAGGAAAAGTCCTTCACCTTTTTAATCTCATCAATTAAGCTTTCCATCCTAGATTTTAAAACCCTATGATAGTCCTCTCCCCAAGAAGTTTTAGATAAAATCCCCCTTGGAGCAATATCCTTGTTTGTCTCAAAATCATTATTATAGGAAAGGCCTATAACTATGATAGATTTACAACTTTCCAGACTCAATTTAGGATTAAGCCGCTTTGAAATATCCTTTTCTTCAAATTCAGTTTCATAGCCCATAGAACTTCTTTGGCTAAGATAATCTTCTAGATCCAAAAGAGGATCTCCACTAGTAAAACCAATTATATCTATATTTAATTTCTTAGATTTTTCTATAATAAATTCCCTTAAAGCATCCATAAATAAAACCTCCATAAAGGAATTATAGCACAAGATATGTGTTAAATATCTTATCTAGGGTAAATATATTAGATAATATACAATAGTTTAACAATTGTAGTGGCGGACGCCCCTGTCCGCAATGACCTGCATCTCTCCCGGTCATTCCGACTGTTGTAGAGGCAGACATTTGTATTGCCATAGTTCCAGGAGGTGTTTTATATTAAAAATTTAAATCTTAAAAAAGTCTTAGGAATAATCCTAATTATCACCGGTCTTATATTTATGTCCATACCAGCCATCAGCAAGGCCATCATTGCCAAAATACAAAGGCAGGATTAGACCTTCTGGATCAATTAGATGCAGCAGATTTAAGGGCAAATGAAGCCTATGAAACTGAATTTAACTTCACCTTGGTTAGGGATATAGATATAAACTCCATACTGAAAAATGTAAATGATAACTATAAAAAGGCCATAGTAGGCCATATATTAGTTGATGAAATAGGTTTAAACTTACCTATACTCAAGGGAACCACAGACCCCCACCTTATGGTTGGTGCAACAACCATGAAGCCCCAGCAAGAAATGGGGCAAGGCAACTACACCCTATCCGGCCACTATATGAAGGATAAAGATAGGCTCTTTGGTGGACTATTAGATATAGAAAAAGGCCATATAGTAAAAATAACAAACAAGGAAACCATCTATGAATACGAGATTTACGATATAAAAATAGTTCCAGATACCTCCTTCTATATGCTGGAAGATAAGATAGCAGAAGATAGGGGAAAACCTGTAATCTCCCTAATGACCTGCTACTACACATCAAAGAATGGAAAAAGATTCTTCGCTCTAGGGGAATTGGTAGATGAATATCCATTTGAGTTGGAGAAATTGATGGAGTAAATGTAAGGTTGGTCATTTGACTCCTGTAGGGGCAGACCTATGTGTCTGTCCGTTAGTAATGGAGAAATCTCCGCTTTTAAAAAACATCTATCAAATCGGTTACCAATAAGGGATCCCATAGATATTTGTGGTAATAGGAATTTTCCCTTACAATCGCTAGACCATTGCTAGTCTACTGCTTGGCAATTGCTAGACTATCGTTCAAAAGGGGTGTTTTCATGGATATTAAAATATTTGAAGACATAGGTTGAGGCTATAGCAAGATGGCTGTAGTTGTAGACTCAGCCCTATCCCAGTTAGGGATAAAAAAAGATTTTCAAATCATAGGAAATCCTAGAGCCTTTGCTGATTACGGAGTTAGTAAAAATATGACCCTTATGATAAATGATCATATCCTAGTAGAAGGCCATGTGCCTAAAATTGATGAAATGCTAGAAATATTAAAATCCCACTTGAAATAAGTGGGGTTTAATATTTGAAAAAGGTAAATTTTGCCACCCAGAGCAAAGCGAAGGATCTTAGATCCCTATATGAAAAGATAGGTTATCAAACAATTAGAGAAAATGATGATAGCCTTGAAAAAGGTAAGGAAAAAGTAAGCCAAAAAGGTGAAAACGGGATAAGAACCATAAGTTACAAGGTAGAATATCTAGATGGTAAAGAAATCTCTAGAACGGAAATTAGTAATTCTATAACCCAGGGCCCTACAAATGAAATTATCAAGGTAGGAACCAAGGAAGTAGAAAAATCTTCTGGTAAAGATTTACCAAACAATTATCCCAATGAATATAAGTCCGATTTAGAAGATAGAATGTTAAAACTTATCAATGATCACAGGATTGATAATGGACTTAAGGCCTTGGAGGCAAAAAAGGACCTAAAAAATTCCGCAAGATATAAATCACTATCTATGTTGCAGCTAAATTACTTTGGTCATAAAAATCCAAATTTTTCTGATTCCTCCCTAGGATATCTAATGAGAAGTGTTTTTGCATATTCTCACTATTCTGGATTCGGAGACAATATAGGATATATTAAGTCATCAAATTTAAAACCAGATGCAGTAGATAGGGTATTTGAATCGTTTAAGGCATCACCTGGGCACAATGCAAATATGCTTAGGGAAAGTTTTAAATATGTTGGGTTAGGGGTTGTATTTTCGGAGACGCCGGGCAGCGCATTTGGTGGTCCAACAATATTATTTACACAACATTTCGCTCAATAAACAAATAGAAAAGGTCGCCCTTCTAGAATTCTAAGGGCGACCTTTTTATATTTATTTTTATGTGCGGAACAAAACGGGGCTTGTTCCATGCATGATATCTATTTAATATGTTTCTATTTTTAGTTTTTCCATGATTACTGGCTCTACAGGCTTATCACCAAAGCCAGTTTTTACACCTGCTATTTTATCCACTACATCCATACCTTCATATACATGTCCAAATACTGTATGCTTGTTGTCTAGCCAAGGGGTTCCTCCTAATTCTTCATAGGCACTTATAACCTCATTAGAAAATCCAGCCTTATCACCTAAAGATTTCATTTGCCCCAGCAAGTCCTTTCCCACTTCCTTACATTGGACTATAAAAAACTGGCTTCCATTTGTTCCAGGTCCTGCATTTGCCATGGACAGGGAACCTCTGAAGTTATGGTAGTCTGGGTGAAATTCGTCTTCAAAAGAATTTCTCCATATGCTTTTCCCGCCTCTACCTGTTCCCTCTGGATCCCCACCTTGAATCATAAAATTATTCATGACTCTATGGAAGGTAACTCCTTCATAGTAGTTGTTTTTTATATGGGTTTTGAAATTTTCTACTGCCTTTGGAGCAATTTCAGGAAATAATCTTAATTTGATTTCTCCATAATTTGTAGTAATGATGGCGACTTCTTCGCCTGTTTTTGGCATTTGTACTTGTTCTAAATTCATTTGATCCCTCTCCTTCTACAATTCACTACTAAATCTTTTATTTAAATATAATTTAAACCATATTGACAATATTATTCCCTTAATTATTCCTGTGACGCTTATACTCCACCATACCCCTGATAACCCAAGGCTTGTATGATTGGCTAGGACTATAGCTATGGGAATTCTCATAAAGTTCATGGAAACACCTACTATAGATGGGGGAATTGTTTTTCCTAGGCCATTGAATGCCCCTGCTGTTCCGATTTCTAAACACATAAAGAACTGTGAGAAACCTAAAATCCTTAGATAGTTTGCACCCTCTTTTATAGCCAGCTTGTCCTCTGGTGTAAATATGGCAAAGAGTTGCCTTGGAGCAAATATCAATAGCAAGGAGACAAAAACTCCTATGCCACCTACTATTTCCATACCCTTGGTGTAGCCTTCTTTTATCCTATCATATTTCTTGGCCCCATAGTTTTGTCCCACAAAGGCTGATATGGCTGCAGAAAATCCTTCCGCTGTCATCCAGGACAAGGATTCAATCTTTGACCCTACAGACTGGGCAGCCAAGGCTATGGATCCAAATTGTGCTATAATCCTGGTCAGTGCCATGCTTATACTAGAGTGGGCAGAAGTTTGCAGGAAGGCAGGAAATCCTAACCTTATCATTTCCTCCATAAGTTTAAGATCTGGTTTTTTAAACAGGTTAACCTGGGCATATAGATTCTTGCTAGTCCTACCGATATAGATAAATATAAGGCAAACTATAATTTGTGATAGGATGGTGGCCACTGCTGCACCCTTTATTCCATAGGCTTTTATAGGACCAAATCCAAATATTAAGAGTGGGTCTAGGATCATATTGAAAACTAGGCCAATTGTATTTATTTTAAAGGGGGTCATACTATTCCCTGTACTGTTTAATATGGTTGAAAAAATAGGGTTGATAAAATTAAATACCATGCCTATAGATATAATTATTAAGTAGTCTATGGACATATTGTAAACATCTATATCTTTTAGATTAAAAAATCCAATTAATTTATGCCTAAATACAAGTAGGATTAGCCCATATAAAACAGCAGTAAATATGTTTAATTGAATTCCATTGGAAACATACTTTTTTGCTTCATCTAGGTCTTCTTTGCCATAGGATTGGGCTACACCTACTCCAGCTCCTATCTGAGACATAAGTATTATTCCAGCACCAAACCATAGGAAAAATCCAGCATTTCCTGCTGCAGCTACTGCTTCAGTAGAAAGCCTACCCAACCACATAATATCAGTTAGATTATAGGCCATATGTAAGAATGATGTACCCATAATGGGTAAAGCTAGTTTTGTTAAGGTGGAAAATATATTTCCTTCTGTTAAATTTGTATTTCTATCCACTAAATCACCTGTATCTTTCTTTTATCCTTAGACAATTTTATAGTATAGCAAAGAATTAATCAAGACTTAGTCAGGAAAAAAGGACCCAATTTTTCTATAAAGACACAGTGGGGGACGGACCTTCTGTGTTAGAAAATCAACACAGTAAGGTCCGTCCCCCTGTATCTTAAAAACTACTCTTTTTCTGGTTTGTCATTCTGAACGCTAGTGTCAATCTTGGTTTTACAACGGGTCTAAGATCCTTCGCTTCGCTCTGGATGACAAGATTTGGACTTTTTCCTGCAGGGTCGGCGGGTCGAAAGGGTCGTCGACCCCTACAATTGTTTAACTATTGTTTAACTATTGTTTAACCATTGTTTAACCATTGTTCCCCTATCGTTCCCTTATTGTAAGGTCCAATATTAACACGAGAACCGTGTGTTAATAATTATTCCCCTATGGTTATTGTATCCACTTTACTAATCTATTTTCTATCATATTGATTACTTTGTACATAAGGACTGAAATAATGGCCAGAACCACTACTCCCATCATTACCACATCTAATTTAAATACCTGCCCACCATATACTATTAGGTAACCAATACCCGCCTTAGAAACTAGGAACTCTCCTACTATTACCCCTACCCAAGATAGGCCTACGCTAATTTTTAGCGTGCTTACAAGGTTGGGTACTGAGGAAGGCAGTATTAATTTTCTTAGGACTTGTAGCTTGCTGGCTCCAAAGGTCTTTAGTAGCTTGATTTTATCCTCATCAGCAGATTTAAAGCTGACGCTCATATTCATAATAGTTACTACAATAGAAATAGAAATAGCAGTAACTATGATTCCTGAGTAACCTGCCCCTACCCAAATAATGATTATAGGTGCTAGGGCAGTTTTAGGCAGACTGTTTAATATAACAAGATAAGGTTCTAAAACCCTGGACCAAAAATCAGACCACCATAAACCTACTGCTATAATCAAACCCAAAAATGTACCTAGTAGAAAACCTACTATGGTTTCCATAACTGAAATCCATATATGGTAAAAGAGTCTTCCCCTTAGGGTGTATTCTATCAAAAGTTTAATTATAGCCAGGGGGCTGGAAGTTAGAAAGCTATCTATAAGTTTTAATTGGGCTCCCAGTTCCCAAAATAAAAGCCCAAAAATAAATATACCCAACTGGGTTACAAAAATCTTTCTTCTCCCTTTTTTCAGGGATTCCACATAGAGGCTTTGTTCTTTAGATATCTCTTTATTCAACATGAACATCCAGCTCCTTCCATATCTTGTTAAAATAGTATCTAAACTCTGGTGTCTCCCTAGCTTTCATTGGGGTTTTTTCACCAGAGTAATTTAATTTTATATCAATTATTTTCTTTATGGTGCCTGGCCTTTTGCTTAGTATAACCACTCTGTCTGATAGGCTGATAGCCTCTCCTATATCGTGAGTCACCATAATGGCTGTCTTTTTCTCTTTTTTTAGTATAATCCCTATTTCGTCAGATATAAGCAGCCTTGTTTGATAGTCTAAAGCAGAAAATGGCTCATCTAATAGTAGTAAATCAGGTTCCAAAAGAAGGGTCCTTATAAGGGCTGCCCTCTGCCTCATTCCACCAGAAAGTTCATGAGGGTAGTTATGAGCAAATTCATCTAGCCCATAGGCTTCAAGCATCCTTCTTGCCTTTTCCTTTGTTTCACTGTTTAATTTATTCTGTACTTCTAAACCAATGCAAACATTGCTTAATATACTCCTCCACTGAAACAATTGATCTTTTTGGAACATATATCCTATATTTTTAAGTGGTTCTTTTACCAGCTTACCATTTACTTTCACTTCACCAGAACTTGGTTTCAGTAGCCCTGCGATAATTGATAATAGAGTTGATTTCCCACAACCACTTGGACCAACTAAACCAATTATTTCATTGGGATATATATCAATATTTATATCCTTTAAGGCTTTTATCTCTTCCTTTTCAGTATGATAGGAAATACTTAAATCTTTTATTTCTACAATTTTATTTTCCTCCACCTTATCCCTCCTTATTAAAGGAATATATATATACATAATATTCATTTTCTGCCCTTTGGTGAAATCATATTTGTTTATAGACAATGGTCAAACAAAAAAGCAACCAAGGTTTATTCTTTCACCTTGATTGCTATTATTTTATTTTATATTTATCTTTGAAAGCTTAAACCCTCCCTATGGATCCCTACACTTAGTACTATACCTATTGACACCATGTTTACCAGGAGAAAGGTTCCACCGTGGCTTATGAAGGGTAGAGGAATACCTGTAATAGGCATGAGTCCCATGGTCATCCCTAGGTTCTCCCAAATATGGAAAAGAAACATGGCAGCTATTCCAGTAACCATGGTGGCTCCAAACAAGTCTTCAGTCCTTCTGGCTATTTTTACTATTCTGCTAAGCAGAATAAAGTAGAGAAGAATTAAAGTTATACCACCCATAAATCCTAGTTCCTCAACTAGGACAGAAAAGATATAGTCTGTCTCTTTTTCCGGTACAAAGTTACTTTGAGTAAATACCCCATTGTAGAGTCCCCTACCAGTTATCTTACCTGATCCTATGGCGATTTTCCCTTGAATTGCATGGTAGCCAGAGGCTGATGGATCTCTTTCAGGATGTAAGAAGTTGAAAATCCTGTTCATTTGGTAGGTTCCTAGCTTTAACCAAATCAAGGGTAAAGAAGCAAGACCTCCAAGAAAGGCATAGCCTATATACTTCCATTTTATGTCTGCAACAAATAGCATTAGGGCTATAAAAAATATAAATACCATAGCAGTCCCTGCATCTGGTTGCCTCAATATAAGCAAAACCGGCAACATGGCAAAGGCTAAAACCTTTAAGAGGGTTAATGGCTCATTGATGGTCTGCTTGTTATTATCTATAAACTTTGCTAGAGATATGATTAGGCCTAGTTTTACAAATTCTGCAGGTTGAACATATGTGGGTCCAACCTTTAACCAAGACCTAGAACCCCAGGTCTCGTCGCCTGTTCCCCATATTAGAGTGGCCACTAACAGCAGGTTGCAAACCACATATATAGGTATATATAATTTCCCCAAAAATTGATAGTCCAAAAGCACCATGATAATTATGGCAAAAATACCTGCCCCTATAGCAATGGCTTGGGTTTTTATCAGCTTGTTTGTATTTAAACTAAGGGTTGCTGACTTAATTATAAGGAGACCATAGGCACATAGAATTAATACGGTAAAAACCAAAAGAAAATCAAATTTTTTAAAGGATTTTTTCTTAAAATTAAACATGTAAATCTACCTTTCTACTTACTGTTCTTAAGTATATCATAGATAAGAAAATGCTCAAGTAGAATGTTTATAGTTTCCCAAAGCTTTTTAATCCATAATATACAATCAATCCCAAGATGATTAGAACTAGATAAGGTAAGGATTTTACTTGTCTAGTTCTACTGCTTATCTTTTTAGACTCAAAGTCACCAGGCCAAAAAAGTGAATATAAATAAGGGTATTTAGCTTGATTTTGCTCCTTGCTTCCGAAGGGTTTTTCCTTGTCTTCACCTATCATACGATGGATTTCTCTACCTATGAACTCATTAATTCTAGTCCTTGTTTCCTCTACAAATTCAAGAGACCCAGCAGTCTTAAGTCCCAGCTCAATTTTCTCAATTAAATCCTTTTCCATTTCTAAGGGTATTTTTAGCAATGCCTTTTTGACAAGCCCTTGATGTATTCGTAGATTCAAATCCTTATTTTCAAGATCTTGGTCAAAAAAAGAACTTTCTATAGAACTTATTATCTTCTTATAGATGTTTTCTGCTTTCATTTCTAGTCCTTGAAAATCTTCTTTTTTATATACTAGGTTTTCAGATTCCATGGCAAACCTGTTTTTAGACAAATTAATATCAATAATTATATCTTCCTTAAGATGATTTTTTATTGTGCTATTATCCATATTATCATGAGAATCAGGTGAATTCTTATCCAACTCTGCTTCTGTATTTTGAATTTTTATATTTTCATTGACCTTAGAAATTTTCACAGAATCTACAACCCCCTATAACAGTAGTCAAGCAATTACCAAGCAATGGTCTAGCAATAGTCAAGCAATTGTTTAACCATTGTTTAACTATTGTTCACCTATCCTTATGAATATTTTACCAAAAAAAATAGAAGAATTGCAAGATTTTGCAATTCTTCTTTAATATTTCTTTATATCTTATAGTTTCTTAGAAAATACTGCCATTAAAGCAATTACAGCTAATCCAAATACAGCTAGAGACTTGTTTGGTAGTTCCAATATACCGGAAACAACTACTACTGCTATTGCTAAAGGTATTATAAACTTTACTGCAAAGTGCCAAACTTCAAACAGAGCAAATTTCACACTTCCACCATTGGTGATTTCATCTTTAAGGTCTTCCTTATTCATTACCCAACCAACAAATACTGTTACTAGCAAGCCACCTATGGCTAGGAATACTTTGTCTGTGATAAGATCAAAGAGGTCAAAAAATCCTGCTCCAAAGATTTTAACATCTCCTAAAAGACCCATGGATAAGGATGCTAAGATATTCATAACTGCTAGGGCTGCACTTGTACCTACAACTGCAGTTTTTCTTGCTAGACCTTTTTCATCCATTAGATAAGCTACTACTGCTTCCATTAAGGACATGGAAGATGTCAAAGCTGCTAAAGTTAAAGCTGCAAAGAATATAATTGAAAATATTGGGCCAAGTGTTCCCATTTTTGCAAATATGGCAGGAACTACCATGAATACTAGACCTGCTCCCTTGCCTGGCTCCATACCAAAGGCAAAAAGGGCTGGAAATATTGCAACTCCTGCTAATATAGCTATCCCTGTATCTATAAGGGTTACAGTAGCAACATTCTTAGGTATTTCATCAGATTTTGGTATATAGGAACCGTAGGTTATCATGATACCCATACCAAGTGATAGGGAGAAGAAGGCCTGACTAAGAGCATCTAGGAAGGTCTTTCCGCTTACCACTGACCAATCTGGTTTAAATAGGTAAGATAGCCCTGCTTGTGCCCCTGGTAGGGTAACACTTCTTACTGCTACTATTACTAAAAGAATAAATAAGACCGGCATCATAACTAAACTTGCTTTTTCAATACCTTGAGTAACACCTCTGGCTACTATAACAACATTTAATAATAGATATAAGACCATCCATACTAGAGGTTCAAAATTCCCCCCTACAAATCCACCAAATACATCTCCAAAATCAGTTGCCGCCAAAAGTCCTGTACCTGACTTAAACATATAGGCTAGGGACCAACCACCAACTACTGGATAAAATCCTAGAATTAAGAAGGCTGTTAAAACACCAAGAGTTCCTGCAAAGGTCCAAGACTTGTTGTACTTCTTATAGGCTCCTGCTGAGGCTAAATTTGCTCTTCTTCCAAGAGACCATTCAGCTACCATAACACTCATACCAATAACTATTGCACATACTAAATAAATAATTATAAATGCACTACCACCATGTAAGCCTGTTAAATAAGGAAATCTCCAAATATTTCCTAAACCTACTGCTGATCCTGCTGCTGCTAGAATTAGACCCAATTTACTGGTCCACTTTTCTCTACCCATGTTGTTATCCATTTAATTCACTCCTTTAAAATAATAAAATAAGACGCTTTAGCACTTTTATGTGCTAATACTTTTGAATATATTCTTTACATAGTATCATAAAACCCCTATGTAATGCAAGTTTTATTTGTTTTGTTTTTCCTCCTTTCAAAACTTACAATTTATTATAAATATAATTAGTTTGACCTTCCATGGATTTGTGAAAAGCACCACTTTTAGATGCTCCTCTATTTAATTAAACTTGTTTTGTTTGATAAATTTAATTATTTTAGAAGATGATGACGCAGGCGAATCCTAGCAAATCCATTTGCTCGCCTTGCTCGCATGGATTTGGGATTCTTTGCGTTTGACCTACATCAGTTCACTCGCCTTGCTCGTTCACTGTGTTAGGTCATAAAAAAAAAGAGCCCCTAGTATATATAAATATACTAGGGACGAATAAGCTCGCGGTACCACCCATCTTTATAATCCACTCACATGGATTATCTCTTCAGGTCCAAGGAAAATCCTTTAACCCTAGCCATATAACGGTGGTAGTTCTTCCTAAGAAGTCCGGTCTCATTTACTCTTCATTCATTTCAATTTGACAGTTCAGGAGTGATCATTATATACATTTTAATCCTAGCTCTCACCATTTGCCAGTTCTCTGTAAATTAAGTTCATGTATCTTTGTCTCCATCAAAACTATTTTCTTTGTAATTAGAAACTATCATATAAGAATTTTTACCATTTGTCAATAGCTTTTTGAAAATATTTATTTATTCTCACTTAAACTAGCTCTGCCAGTTGAAAATCTATGATCTTTCTCAGATCCTCCAAGCTTATTTCCACTTGATAACCTATTTTACCCCCATTAAATATAATCCTATCATGGTCTTTTGCAGATCTATCTATACTTGTATGGAAATTCTTTTTCATCCCTATAGGGGAACAACCCCCATGTATATATCCAGTCAAAGAAAGTAAATCCTTTGATTTTATCATTTGTATGGATTTTTCATTAACACTGGAGCTGGCTTTCTTTAAGTCCAGTTCTTCTGATACCGCTACTAAAAACACATAATACTCTCCAGATTTTCCTACAGTAACTAGGGTTTTAAAGATTTGTCTAGGATCTATTTTCAAATACTTTGCCACTTCTTCTCCGCTTAAGGCTTCACTAGCTTCATAGATATATG
>CAZFIO010000005.1:0-35738 GCA_964519585.1 uncultured Tissierellaceae bacterium | reverse complement strand
AAACCTATAGATGAATATAAGGGAAAATGTATTGAAGGCAAGGCATTTCAGGTAATGATTGACAACAATCTGTCCTTTGATATAGCTTTGTACCCATACGAATTAGTTACCTATGGTGAAACAGGTCAGGTATTTCAAAATTGGATGCAATATAACTTAACTATGAAATATCTAGAAGAATTGACAGATGAACAAACCTTAGTTATTGAGTCTGGTCACCCCTTAGGGTTATTTAGATCAAATAAAAAGAGTCCTAGGGTAATAATTACCAATGCTCTTATGATTGGTATGTATGATACACAAGACCATTGGGCAAGAGCTCAAGCCTTGGGAGTTGCCAACTATGGACAAATGACTGCTGGTGGTTGGATGTATATAGGACCGCAGGGAATCGTTCATGGAACTTTTAACACAGTATTAAATGCAGCAAGGATGAAGTTAGGTGTAGCAGAGGATGGAGATTTGACAGGCCACATGTTTGTAAGTTCAGGACTAGGTGGAATGAGTGGTGCTCAGGGTAAGGCTGCCAAAATTGCTGGTGGTGTTGGGATTATAGCTGAGGTTGATCTATCAAGAATTAACACAAGATTAGAGCAAGGTTGGATTGACCAATCCTTTGAAGATTTAGGACAGATGTTTGATGTTGCCCTAAAGGCCATGGAAGACAAAAAAGCAACAGCCCTGGCTTATCATGGAAATATTGTAGATTTACTTGAATATGCCCTAGAAAATGATATACACTTAGAATTACTATCAGACCAAACCTCATGTCATGCTGCTTATGATGGGGGCTATTGCCCACAGGGACTAAGCTTTGAAGAAAGAACCAAAATGCTTTATGAAGACAAGGAAGGGTTTAAAAAGCTTGTGGATAAAACCTTGGTTCATCATTTTGACCTTATTAAGAGACTAGTAGAAAAGGGAACCTATTTCTTTGACTATGGTAATAGTTTCATGAAGGCCGTATATGATGCTGGTGAAATGGAAATATCTAAGAATGGCTATGATGATACAGATGGTTTCATCTTCCCATCCTATGTAGAAGATATAATGGGACCAATGTTATTTGACTATGGATATGGACCATTTAGATGGGTGTGCCTAAGCGGTAAACATGAAGATTTAATTAAAACTGATAAGGCTGCCATGGATATCATAGATCCAAACAGAAGAGGCCAGGATAGGGATAATTACAATTGGATAAGGGATGCTGAAGAAAATGCCCTGGTAGTAGGAACCCAGGCCAGAATTCTTTACCAAGATGCTGAAGGAAGAACTGCTATAGCACTTAAATTCAATGAAATGGTTAGAAATGGTGAAGTTGGTCCTATAATGCTAGGTAGGGACCACCATGATGTATCTGGTACAGACAGCCCATTTAGAGAAACTGCCAATATTAAAGACGGGTCTAATGTAATGGCAGATATGGCTACCCAATGCTTTGCAGGTAATGCTGCTAGGGGTATGAGTTTGATTGCCCTTCATAATGGTGGAGGAGTAGGTATAGGTAAATCAATCAATGGTGGATTTGGCATGGTTCTAGATGGTAGCGAAAGAGTTGATGAAATTTTAAACACTGCCATGCCATGGGATGTAATGGGTGGAGTAGCCAGAAGAGCCTGGGCCAGAAATGAAAACTCCATAGAAACTGTAATGAAATATAATGATAATAATAAAGAAACAGACCATATAACTATTCCTTTTGTAGCCAATGAGGACTTAGTAAAAAAATTAGTTGCAGAAAAGTTTGATTAAAAATTACAGGGGATGACCTAATCCCCTGTAACTCCAACTATAATATATTATTATTTTTAGAGTATAGTATATAAAGCCTTGCAAGCTTCTATATATATTTACCAAATTAAAGTATTAAATAAAAAATAGGAGGGAAATTATGTTAACTAATCCAGTTTTAATTGCAGTTGTAGTAATGTCAGCTTTGTGTCTCTTAAAAATCAACGTACTAATTTCAATTTTAATTTCAGCTTTAGTTGGAGGTATGGTGGCAGGAATACCTATAGGTGGAGATGATGGTATCATGGATATCCTTATAGGTGGTATGGGTGGCCAGGCGGATACAGCACTTTCTTATATTCTTTTAGGTGCTTTAGCAGTGGCCATAAGTCACACTGGTGTTACAGATATACTAGTAACAGGAATAGGAAGAATTATCAGTGATAAGAGGAAATTATTCGTAATAATTATAGCAGCTATTGCTTCTTTATCTCAAAACTTAATACCAGTTCACATTGCTTTTATACCTATTCTTATTCCACCACTTCTAGGTTTAATGAATAAGTTAAAAATTGATAGAAGAGCAGTTGCTACAGCATTGACCTTTGGATTGAAAGCACCATATGTTACATTACCAGTAGGATTTGGACTTATATTCCATGGTATAGTAGCAGGTTCCTTAGTCGACAATGGAGTTCCAATGGTAGACACTGAAGTTTGGAAGGCACTTTGGTTACCAGGCCTTGGAATGCTTGTAGGTTTATTAATCGCAATATTTGTAACTTATAGTAAGACAAGAGAGTATGAAGATATAGCAATTGCAGGAGCAGATAAGGAAATGCAAACAACCATGGGACTACCACAATGGGGTGCCCTAGTTGGAGCAGTAGCAGCCTTTGGTATTCAGCTATATACAGGCTCTCTTCCATTGGGTGCCTTAGTTGGTTTAATACTAATGATGGTATTTGGCTCATTTAAACTAAGTGAGTTAGATGAAATGATGTCAGGTGGTATTGGCATAATGGGCTTTATAGCCTTTGTAATGTTAGTAGCTTCAGGTTTTGGTGCAGTAATAAGAGCAACAGGTGGAGTAGATGCCTTAGTTGAAGCTTCAGTAGGTATAATGGGTGGAAGTAAATTAATAGCTGCCTTTATAATGCTATTGATTGGATTATTAATAACTATGGGTATAGGAACTTCCTTTGGAACTATTCCAATAGTAGCAACTATATTCGTACCTTTAGGGGTAGAATTAGGATTTAGCCCTATGGCTATTGCATCCCTAGTAGGTGTAGCAGGAGCACTAGGTGATGCAGGTTCACCAGCATCAGACAGTACACTTGGACCAACATCTGGATTAAATGCAGATGGGCAGCATGACCATATTTGGGACACTTGCGTACCAACCTTCCTACACTTTAATATTCCATTAATTATATTTGGTTTAATCGCAGCTATGATACTATAGTAAAAATGGAGGCGTTATCAATGGCTTATATTGAAATCGATGGAAGAAGTCTAGATTTAGACCAATTTATCGAAGTCACAAGACACAATAAGGAAATAAGATTGACAGAGGAAGCAAAAGAAAAAGTCAATAAATCAAGAGAATATGTAGATATGCTTGTTGAGGAAGAAAGGGTTGTATATGGTATAACTACAGGATTTGGCAAATTCTCTGATGTAACTATTAAGGAAGAAGATACCAAGGCTCTTCAAAGAAACCTTATCATAAGCCATGCTTGTGGTATTGGTCAACCTTTTGATGAAGAAATTGTTAGGGGTATAATGCTCTTAAGAATTAATGCCTTATCAAATGGCAACTCAGGTATTAGAATGATTACATTGGAAACCCTAGTAAATATGTTAAACAAGGGTGTTCACCCTATAATTCCTGAAAAAGGTTCCTTAGGTGCCAGTGGAGACCTAGCTCCCCTAGCTCATATGGTATTAACCATGATAGGCGAAGGAGAGGCCATTTATAAAGGAGAAAGAATGACTTCAAGAGAAGCTATGGAAAAGGCTGGCATTGAGGTTATAGAGCTTACTTCTAAGGAAGGTCTTGCCTTGATTAATGGAACACAAGCAATGACTTCAGTAGGGGCTCACACTATTTACGATGCTATAAACCTAAGTAAAACAGCTGATATAGCAGTGGCCCTAACCATGGAAGCCCTAAATGGTATAACTACTGCCTATGATGAAAAGGTTCATAAATCAAGAGGCCATAAGGGGCAGATTGTTACTGCAGCCAATGTACTGAGGATCCTTGAAGATAGTAAAAATACTACAAAACAAGGGGAGTTAAGAGTACAAGATGCTTATTCCTTAAGATGTACTCCACAAATCCATGGTGCTTCAAAGGATGCCTTTGAATATATCAAAGAAAAAGTGGAAATAGAAATGAACGCAGTAACAGACAATCCTATAGTCTTTGCTGATGAAGATGAGGTAATTTCAGGTGGAAACTTCCATGGTCAACCTATGGCACTACCATTTGACTTCCTAGGAATAGCTCTATCAGAAATTGCAAATATTTCTGAAAGAAGACTAGAAAGACTAGTAAACCCAGCCTTAAGCGAAGGTTTACCAGCTTTCTTAACTGAAGAAGGCGGAGTAAATTCAGGCTTTATGATAGTTCAGTATGCATCTGCAGCCCTAGTATCTGAAAACAAGGTTCTAGCACATCCTGCAAGTGTTGACTCTATACCATCTTCAGCAAACCAAGAAGACCATGTATCCATGGGAACCATAGCTGCAAGAAAGGCTAGAGAAATCATGGATAATGTAAGAAAGGTACTTGCTATGGAACTTATGGCTGCTTGTCAAGGAATTGATTTAAGAGGCAATAAGGGTCTTGGTAAGGGTACAGAAATTGCTTACAATATTATAAGAGAAAGAGTAGCTAGGATTCATGAAGATGTTGTTATGTATGTGGGAATGAATGCTTGTGAAGACATAATTAAAGAAAACACCATAGTTGACAAGGTAGAGGAAGCTATAGGTGAAATACTGTAATATTGGATTATAGTCAAAATGACCCTATAATAGTAGCTAGCTACTATTATAGGGTTTTTCTATAAATAGCAAGTTTTGGGTAATATATATAAAGAGGTATATAAGATTAGGTATTCAAGAGGAGAGGTGGAATTCAAATGAAACTACAGTTTATAAAGGTAAGTCCTGCTCAAAATATGACCATTTATGTACTTGACCAAGTAGCTAGGGAAAGACATATAGACGTGGCAAATAAACTTTTAGACTATGGTAATTTATATGGGGAGCAGGTAGGTTTTATAGAAAGAAGTGGAGACTATATACGTTTACAAATGATGGGTGGAGAGTTTTGTGGTAATGCTACTAGGTCACTGGCAGCTATTATAGTGGACAGAGCTTTAGACAATGTAATAAAAGATGGTGAAGATTATCTTGTTAAGCTTGAGACATCAGGGCTTGAAAAGGTTGTAGAATGCAGGGTAAGGAAAACAGAAAAGGACCATGTATATATGTCCCAAATCCATATGCCACTTCCTACTTCTATAAATTCAAGTGAAAGTAGTGTGGATGAAAAAGAAATAGAAATTCAAAGAATTGATTTTCCAGGAATTAGCCACTTTATTGTTGATGACAAGAAGGTAAGTGATAGGCAAAAACTATATGAAGTAATCAAGTCACAAATGGATAAAGAAGTTTATGAAGCTTTTGGTATAATGTACTATGACTACGAAGAAAAATTCTTAGTGCCTCTAGTATATGTAAAGGCTACAGATAGCTTATATTGGGAGAAAAGCTGCGGTTCAGGAACTACTGCCCTAGGAGTAGCCCTAGCGCATAAAAATCAGAAGAATATAGATATATCAATCCCCCAACCAGGTGGAGAATTAAGAATACAAGTGGAAATAAATAAGGGAAAAATAGAAAATGTCGTATTAGATGGGCCAGTTGAGATTGTAGCTGAAGGTATGGTTTATATATAGGGTCAATAACAATCTAAGTTTCGTAAAGATTGTAGCTTTTTATAGTTAAAAGGGGTATAATAGCTATTCTAGATAAGATTGTGACATTTAGGAGGAGTTTTTTTGCACTTTCAAGAAAATAAAATGGGGACCATGCCTATTAAAAGGTTATTGATAAGTATGTCCCTACCAATTATGATTTCCATGCTAATACAAGCCTTATATAATGTAGTTGATAGCATATTTGTGGCTCGAATTAATGAAAATGCTTTGACAGCAGTTTCCTTAGCCTTTCCAATACAGAATTTAATAATTTCTATAGCTGTAGGAACAGGTGTAGGAATTAACTCTCTCCTATCTAGGAGTTTAGGAGAAAAAAACCATGATAAGGCAAACTTAACAGCAATAAATGCAGTGTTCTTGGGCATTTTTTCCTATCTGATATTTTTGATTTTTGGTCTATTCTTTTCAAGGATATACTTTATATCACAAACAGATGATCCTCAGATAATAGAATATGGGGTTACCTATTTAAGTATAATTTGCATAGGATCTATAGGTATCTTTATACAAATAGTTTTTGAAAGATTGTTACAATCAACTGGTAGAACCTTTGAAACCATGATTACACAAGGTACTGGAGCAATTATAAATATAATATTAGACCCTATTCTAATATTTGGTTTATTTGGTTTTCCGAAAATGGGAATAGCAGGGGCAGCCCTTGCTACCATAGTAGGACAAATTTTGGCTGCTATATTTTCAATATATTTTAATCATAAGTCAAATAAAGAAATTAAGATTCATGCAAAGAAAGCTAGGATAAATTTTCAAATAATAAGGGAAATCTATGAGGTTGGAATTCCATCAATTATTATGATGTCAATCTCATCTATTACTACTTATACTATAAACAACATTTTGATTAAATTTTCATCTACAGCTACTGCTGTATATGGGATATATTTTAAGGTCCAGAGCTTTGTATTTATGCCAGTATTTGGCCTAACAAATGGAATGGTTCCTATACTAGCCTACAATTACGGTGCCCAAAGGAAATCTAGAATAAAAGAAACCGTAAGATTAAGTATGATTTATGTTACGGTTATAATGACCCTAGGTTTGATAGTCATACAATTAATCCCTAATTTGATACTATCTCTTTTCAATGCATCTGAACATATGCTAGGAATTGGGATTCCCGCCCTAAGGATAATTAGTATAGGTTATATCTTTGCTGGTATAAGTATAGTTGCCAGCTCTGTATACCAGGCTTTTGGAAATGGGGTTCTAAGCCTAATTAACTCTGTATCCAGGCAATTAGTAGTTTTAATACCTTCAGCTTACTTTTTATCTTTATTGGGCAATGTACATTTGATATGGTGGTCTTATCCAATAGCCGAACTTGTATCCTTAATTCTTACCATAACCTTTTTAAAATATATATTTAACCAAAAAATTTCCAAAATAATTGAAGAAAATTGACCTAGGTCAATTTTCTTTATTTTATCTTATGCTAGAATGTAAATAAAGCAAGAGGAAAAGATAAATAAAAGGAGAGATAAAAAATGAAAAAATTTAATGAAGTAATAGAAAAAAACATAAGTAAGCTAGAATTATATGTACCTGTGGTTGAAAGGGTGCATGGTGGAACACATCCAGAGTTTTATGAGGTTAGGAAGGAATTTGATAAGATTAATCAAAAAATAAAGGATAATCTGGTAGATGGTGAAAACCTGGTGGAAGAATTTAAACAACTAAGGGAAATCACTGATAATTATACTGTTCCTTCAGACACATGTGAATCTTATGAAGCCGTATATGTAATGTTATCAGAGTTAGATAAGGCTTATAATAAATAGAATCTTGAAAGTAGGTGCTATTATGGAAAGATATATTTTGAAAAATAAAAATAAAATAACCCTCCTAAGTGGTATCTTAATAAGTGCTGCTTTTATCAACAAATGGACCCTAGGAGATATGTCGATTTTTGAGACACTCTTAATCATAGCTTCTATAATCGGCGCAGCACCCATCTTTATTCAGGCTTATCAGGCCTTAAGGTTTAAGGTTGTTAGTATTGATGTCTTGGTAACCATAGCTGTGATTGGTGCCTTTTTAATTAAAAATTATGAAGAATCAGCCATAGTAACCTTTCTATTCTTATTTGGTGCATACTTGGAACTAAGAACCCTAAACTCCACCAGATCAGCTATAAAGGAACTTACAGAAATGGCACCAGAAAGTGCCCTAAAGCAAATGGAGGATGGGGAATTTGAAGAAGTTGATGTAGAAGAGGTAGATGTAGGTGATATTCTACTGGTAAAAACAGGAGCCAAAATCCCTGTAGACGGTACTGTTATAAGTGGAGAAGGATATATAAATGAGGCTTCCATAACAGGAGAATCTATACCAGTGGGTAAAGAAAAAGATTCCAAGGTATTTGCAGGTACAATACTAGAAAATGGAACTTTGCAAATTGTAGCCGATAGGGTAGGGGAAGATACAACCTTTGGTAGAATTATAGAATTAGTTGAAGAAGCTCAGGAATCTAAGTCTGAAGCTGAAAGATTTATAGATAGGTTTTCAAAATACTACACCCCAGCTGTATTGTTTATATCCTTTATAGTATGGTTATTTTCAAGGGATATAGAACTAGCAATTACTATTCTAGTACTGGGCTGTCCAGGTGCCCTTGTTATAGGGGTTCCAGTGTCCAATGTGGCAGGCATAGGTAACGGTGCAAAGCATGGAGTATTATTGAAGGGTAGTGAAGTAATACATGATTTTAGCCGGACAGATACTATTGTTTTTGATAAAACTGGAACCTTGACTATAGGCAATCCTTCTGTTTCGGGATCAAAATACTATGGAGACAATATAAAAATGGCCCAATCATACTTGGCTAGTATAGAGAGAGAATCAGACCATCCACTGGCAAAGGCTGTGTTGAAGGAATTAGGAGATATAGAATTTTATCCTGTAGAAAATACAGAGGTAATAAAAGGTGGAGGTATTTTAGCTAATGTAGAAGGAAACAAAGTAGCAGTTGGAAATCTTGCCCTAATGGAAAAAGAGGGTATAATTATAGATAATCAGGCAAAAAATGATATAGATTCCTTTGAAAAGGCTGGTAACTCCCTTGTACTAACAGCAGTTAATGGTGAATTGAAGATAGCCATGGGAGTTCGCGACCAAATTAGGCCTGGGGTAAGGGAAGATTTGGCTAGGCTTAAGAAACTTGGTGTCAAGAACTTAATTATGTTATCAGGTGACAACCAAGGGACTGTGGATGTTGTTAGTGAAGAATTAGGTCTAACTGAAGCCTATGGTCATATGCTGCCTGAAGATAAGGGCGAATATGTAACAAAACTAAGAGATGAAGGCAAAATAGTAGCCTTTGTGGGGGATGGGGTTAATGATAGTCCCTCCCTAGCCTTGGCCCATATAGGGATTGCTATGGGAAGTGGCACCGATGTAGCAATAGAAACCTCAGACGTTGTTTTAATGAATTCAGATTTCTCCAGGCTACCACATGCTCTAGGGCTTACAAAAGCCACAGCCTTTAATATGATACAAAATATTGTCATTGCAATAGGAGTTGTACTTTTCCTTCTGGCTAGTGTATTTTTCAGTGATTGGATGAATATGTCTATAGGCATGCTAGTCCATGAAGGAAGTATTTTAGTAGTAATATTAAATGGAATGAGATTATTGGGGTATAAAATGAACAATAGATAAAAAAGTTAAACAATAGTTAAACAATAGTTAAACAATTAAGCCTAGTTAGTAGATTGGGAAGTAGACAGTTGGACAGGGATTTAAAATTCTATAATTGATAGTTGTTTAGATATCAACATATAAGATGTTTTAGTTAAGCTTTAAGATTAGAGAATATTTATAAATCCTTTCCTGACTAACTGACCAACAGTCTAACTGACTAACTATCCTTGAAGGGAGGGTATCTTATGAAAACTGCAACAATACAATTAGAAACCTTGACTTGCCCATCATGCATGCTTAAGATTGAGGCAGCTATCAAGTCTTTAGATGGTATAGAAAAGGAGACTATAAATGTGTCATTTAATACATCTAGAGCAAAGCTAGATTTTGATGAAGATAGAGTTTCAATTGAAGATATTGAAAATGCTATTACAAAAGTAGGTTATGAAGTAAAAAGATCAAGAGTAAAGTAAATAAAACCATTAGAAGTTTATAAAAGGAACCTTAGTGTTCCTTTTTTTGTCCTGTAATTAGTAATATTTTGTTTATATGCTTTATAAATGACTATTTATATAATATAATGGTAAGCAAGTAAATTATAATTTTAAAAAAAGTCCATTAGGAAGGAGATGGTGTATTGGATACATTAGATGTATATGTTGTATCGGATTCTTTAGGAGAAACAGGAGCACTTGTAGTAAATGCAGCCATATCTCAATTTAGATCAAAAAGGTTCAATATTAGGAGATTTCCATATATCTACAATATGGATCAACTAAAAGAAATTCTATATGAAGCTTCTGCAGCAGAAAATGCTATAGTTGTATATACCATAGTGGACAAAGTCTTAATAAGATATATTACTGAATATGTGGAGGCTTCTGGACTGACTGCCTATGACCTTATGAGTCCCCTGTTTGAAATTATTAAGGAAAAGACAGGGATTTCTCCAGCTAGAGAACCTGGGATTATTAGAAAGTTAGACGATACTTATTTTAAAAAAGTAGCAGCCATAGAATTTGCTGTAAAATATGATGATGGAAGGGACCCAAGAGGTATCGAAAAGGCAGAACTAGTCTTGATAGGAGTCTCAAGAACATCAAAAACTCCTTTATCTATGTATTTGGCCAATAGAAATATTAAGGTAACAAATGTTCCCTTGGTTATGGAAGTAGAAGCTCCAAGACAACTATTTGAGATACCCAGCAAAAGAATTATAGGACTGACAAATTCCCCTGAAAACCTTAATGAAATTAGGACTGAAAGACTGAAGGCCTTGGGATTAGGTAGTAGGGCAAATTATGCAAATATGGAAAGAATTCTTGATGAATTGGAATATGCAGATAAAATCATGAAACGAATAGGGTGTCCAATCATAAATGTATCCAATAAGGCTATAGAGGAAACTACAGAAATAATTCTTAACTTATTAAGGAAGAATGGAATAGAATTTGATTAAATAGGAGGATTGGAATATGGGCAATAAATATATATACAGTTTTACCGAAGGCTCTAAAGAAATGAAGGGTCTATTGGGAGGGAAGGGAGCAAACCTATCAGAAATGACTAATATTGGTTTACCTGTACCACCTGGATTTACAATAACCACAGAGGCCTGTACTAGGTTTTATGAAGAAGGGAAAAAGTTATGGCCCGACCTTATAGATGAGGTTAACATTTACTTGAGGAAGCTAGAAGAACAATTAGGAAAAAGATTTTCAGATGAAGAAAACCCACTTTTGGTATCAGTTCGTTCTGGGGCAGTTACATCCATGCCAGGAATGATGGATACAATACTAAATCTTGGTTTAAATGATATTTCAGTAAAAGGTTTGGCAAAATCCACTGGTAATGAAAGATTTGCCTATGATAGCTATAGAAGATTTATACAGATGTTTTCTGATGTAGCCATGGATATACCCAAGGTAAGATTTGATCACCTTTTGGATACTATGAAGGAAAAAAACAAGGTAGAATTAGATACAGATTTATCAGCAGAAAACCTAAAAACCCTTGTAGATCAATATAAGGAAGTATACTTAGATGAAATGAGGGTACCATTTCCCCAAGAACCTATGGAGCAATTGCAGCTGGCTATTGAGGCAGTATTTAATTCATGGGGTAACCAAAGGGCAGTTATATATAGGAGGCTTCACAATATACCTGATTCATTGGGAACTGGAGTCAATGTTCAGTCTATGGTATTTGGAAATATGGGAGAAACATCTGGTACAGGAGTTGCTTTCACCAGGAACCCATCTACAGGTGAGAACAAGTTATTTGGTGAATATTTAATTAACGCTCAAGGTGAAGATGTAGTAGCAGGTATAAGAACACCAAATGATATCAATGAATTAAAAGAAAACATGCCCCAGGTTTATGATGAATTTGTTAAGTATACTGGGATCCTAGAAGACCATTATAAGGATATGCAGGATATTGAATTTACAATAGAAAATGGCAAGCTATTTATCCTTCAGACCAGGGATGGGAAAAGGGCAACCCAGGCAGCTATTCAGATTGCTGTTGATTTAGTTGAATCAGACATAATATCTAAAGAAGAGGCTTTGATAAAGATAAATCCAAATGATCTTAACCAATTACTCCATCCTAACTTTGATGAAGAAAGATTAAAAGACACCCAAGTTTTAGTTAAGGGCTTGGCTGCATCACCAGGTGCCGCTACAGGTAAGGTTTATTTTAATTCAGAAGATATAAAACTAGCAAATAAGAGAGGGGAAAAAACCATATTAGTAAGACTAGAAACATCCCCGGAAGATATAGAAGGTATGGTTTTATCAGAAGGGATACTAACAGCAAGAGGTGGTATGACCTCCCATGCTGCAGTTGTAGCCAGGGGTATGGGTAAATGCTGTGTATCTGGATGTAGCGAAATCAGGGTCAATGAGGATGAGAAAACTATCAAGGTCAAGGATTTAACCATAGAAGAAGGAGATTTTATTTCCCTTGATGGAAGTAGCGGAGATGTTTACTTAGGTGAGATTCCTAAGGTAGAACCGAATCTAGGTGGAAACTTTGAGACCTTTATGACATGGGTTGATGAAGTAAAAACTATGGGTGTTAGGACAAATGCAGATAACCCAATAGACTCTGCCCAAGCTTTAAGGTTTGGAGCTGAAGGCATAGGACTATGTAGGACTGAGCATATGTTTTTTGCAGAAGATAGGATTAACAAGGTAAGAAGGATGATATTAGCAAAGGATATAGAAGAAAGGTTAGAAGTTCTAGATAAACTTTTACCTATGCAAAGACAGGACTTCTACGAAATCTATAAGGTAATGGAAGGTAAGGCAGTGACAATAAGACTTCTAGATCCACCGCTACATGAATTTATACCTAATAGGGAGGAAGATAGAAAACAGATAGCAGAGGCCATGGGAATTTCTTATATGGAGTTAACTGAAAGACTTACAGAGCTAAATGAAGTTAACCCCATGCTAGGGCATAGAGGATGCAGACTTGCAGTAACCTATCCAGAAATTTATAGGATGCAGGTAAGGGCAATTATTGAAGCAGCCTTAAATCTAAAGAAAGAAGGAATGAACTTGGTAACTCCTGAAATTATGGTGCCACTTGTAGGACATGTAGAGGAATTAAAATATGTTAAATCCCACTTAGAAGAAGAAATTCATATGGTTTTTGAGGAAAGGGAAGATACAATCGATTATATAATAGGAACCATGCTTGAAGTTCCTAGGGCTGCTATAACTGCAGATGAAATAGCAAGTGAAGCTGAATTCTTTAGCTTTGGAACAAATGACTTAACCCAAATGGGATTTGGTTTTTCCAGGGATGATTCAGGAAAGTTTATAGATGAATATATAAACAAGGGGATACTTGATATAAGCCCATTTGAAGCAATAGACAGAAAGGGTATAGGAAAACTTATGGAAATTGCTATAGAGTATGGTAAGAAGACTAGGCCTGATATAAAACTTGGCATCTGCGGTGAACACGGAGGAGAACCAACTTCAGTAGAATTCTGCCATGATATAGGGTTAGAATATGTATCCTGCTCACCTTATAGGGTACCTATAGCAAAACTAGCAGCAGCACAAGCTCAGTTACGTCAGCCACGTTAACTATAGATATCCTTTAAAAAACAACAGACCCATGCAAATAAAAATGTAGGGGTGAGGCTCTGCTCCACCTGAAGGATAGTTAATCTAGTGGCAATATAAGGACAGTTTATTAAGATTTAGGGTACAGTTGATAAAAAACAACTGTACCTTTTTTTAATTTGGATTATTATGGTATGGTGAAGACAAGTATACTTGTAGGGGTGGAAACTTATTAATGTATATATGAAATGGGGGTTGGGAAATGAAAAAAAGATTGTTGTTAATTTTGTTTATCCTTGTATTACTTATATTAACCATAACAGGATGCAAGAATCAGGCAAATGTGGGGCAAGAGCAGGAAAATCAGGATGAAGAAATAGAAGAATTACAAAACAAAATAAAAAAATATGAGGAAGATATCAAAGATTTAGAGGAAAAAAATAAGGATTTCCAATTATCACTTAAAAACTCGGAGGAAATTCGAAATGAATATAGGAATTTTATTGATAGGGCAATTAAGTATCTAGACAATGATGCCTTGATAGAATCAGCCAGAAGTGAGTGGGTTTACCAAATAGAAGTGGACGAAAATCCCATAGATAATGATGAAAATATAGAAGTTAATAAAGCTAGCTTTAAAATTATTTATTCTACAAGGATGTCCTCCCTTGCAAGTATCCATGGCGAAGTTTTTAGAAGGGGTGAAATTAGTGGGGAGGATTTCGATCATTTAAAAATAGTTGGAATTGAGCCAAACAATATTGACAGGACTGATGGAACCGTTGTTGGTGCTTTTATTTATGAATTTGAAAATCTCCCAGAAAATACAAGCTTTAAACTAGAAATAAGCGATGAACTAAGAGAAAGGCTTGGTTTAGAATCTAATATTATAAATATTCAAGTGAATTATTAGGATTTATAAACAATTAGTAATACTTACTAGTAATCCAAAATTCAATTACTATAATAAGAGTAATTCTAGCTCGAATGGAGGTTGACCTTATGTTTATTGGACTTATGCAAGGAATAGGTGTGTTGTACTACTGGACATGGTTTATATGGCCTTTTGTCTTTGTGTGGTCACTTACCAATGCAATAGCTACTGCTGTTAAGGAGGGGGAGGCAAACTTAGGTAGCCTAGTATATGCATCTATTTCATTAATAATTATTTTAGCAGGAATTTCTATAACTTAAATAAAAGGAGCATACCTAATGATTTCTCTATTTGAAACAATTTTAGAAGTTTTATCCCTTCCTTTAGAAAAGTGGGATACATTAAGAACTAAGTATAAAGTTATACTTCTTGCTATATTTTTATTTTGTGTTATTGGTATAATCTTGTACTTAACCAATGACGTACTTGGAGAATTAAACGATAGTCAAACAATAGATAAACAATAGTCTAGCAATAGTCTAGCGATTGTTTTTGGGGTCCGGCTTTGGGGTCGGCGGGCGACCGCAGGTCGCCCCTACAATTTAAACCATGACATGCTCGTAGGGGCTAGCTTTGCTGGCCCGCTGGGTCGATTTATTCTCCTTAAACGACTTAAGGTTATATAAATTTATACAAATCATTATTCATCCGTTATATCTTGAAGAAAAGATAAATTTAATAAACTTGAATTAGAATGATAAATAATTGTGGTATTATGAGTTTAAGCAGTATTATACAATATAAAGAGTATATATGGGGGTGTATTGTATGAAAAGATCATATAAAATAATAATAGCTATAGTTCTTGTAATTTTAATATTCTTAGTCTGTCCATATTTGCATGTAAGAGGCAGTGATATTAATGGTGTAGAGAACATATCTGAAACATCTTCGGTAACAATTACTAAATGGACAATGTTTCCGGAGAAAGGTCCCATGTCTGAGGGGAAACAAAAATACTTTCTAGATGCAAATCAAATTGAAATGCTTAAGTCCTTAATCTCAGAGTCGAATTTTAGGAGAAAATTGCCTTCATGGATTTCAAACCATGACCCAGATATGTATATAATAAAAGTAGATTTTGATAATATAGATGAATCCTTATTTATGCAGAGCATAGGTGGTGACTATATCCAAGTTGCAGGTCAATTCAATTATAAGTTCTTTAAAATAAAAAATCCTAATTGGAAGAAGACCCTTGAAGAGATAATTTCCTTATCAAGTAAAACAAAGATTAATAAAATAATAAAAAAAGGTAAGGATATGAAGCTAAATTACCTATATAATCCTTAGCAGACATGAAAGATAGTCTGCTTATATTACAAATAGCTATGCAATATATACTTGACATATAGAAATAAATATATTACAGTATGCAATGTAAGGAGGTATGCTATGAAGAATAAGAAGATGAAAATCGCACGAATAGAAAATGATATGAGCCAGGAGGATTTAGCTAAAGCTGTTGGAGTTACAAGACAGACTATTGGGTTAATCGAAGCAGGCAATTATAACCCTACTTTAAACTTATGTATTGCAATATGCCGAGCACTTGGTAAAACATTAAATGACTTGTTTTGGGAGGAGATATAATGAAAAATAATCAGATTAATGATGAGCGCATCATAGCAGAACGAAGAAAAATACAAAGTAGAGGTTATGCCTGGCTTGTTACAATATTGCTAATATCTGTTATTGTGCAACAATTTTTACTGAAGGCCCCCTTTGCACAGTATGCTGTTGAATTTTTTGTTTTAATGGGATGTGGGGTTTATAATATTATTGCAAACTACAAAAAAGGAATTGATATTTGGAACCCAAGAGGTGACGGTAAGAAAAAAATCTTTTTAAATACACTTATATCAGGCATTATATCTGTAGTACTTTTTGCATATCTAAGTGGTAACCATAAAATGAACAGCCTACTATCATACTTTGTAGGTTTTGTTACTTTATTTTTTATATTTCGTTTAATAATGATAGGTATAAACAAGAAAAAGCAAGGAGCCATAGAAAAGGAATTGAATGATGAGGATATAATTGAATAAAATTATTATCATCTTGGTCTTTATAACTAGGCAAAACATGGATGGAGTAGAGTTGATATAAAAAGAACTCTACTCCATTTATATTATGATTTACTTATGGATGATTATGGTATAATGAAAGTAAGTATTAAGGTGTACAATTGTAACTTTAACAAGTTAAATTAAGGCGGGGATTTCATGAGATTAATAAGACCTGAGAGACTTAAGGTTGGGGACATGGTGGCAACTGTTAGCCTTTCTTGGGGAGGTGCAGGTGACCCAGACTTATTGTGGAGATACCAAGTGGGAAAGTCAAGATTAGAAGAGGTATTTGGCCTGAAAGTTATTGAAATGGAAAACACATTAATGGGTTCAGACTATATTTACAAGCATCCTGAAGCAAGGGCAAAAGATCTAATGAATGCATTCAAAAATCCTGATATTAAGGCCATCTTTTCATGTATTGGTGGAGATGATAGTATTCGCCTTCTACCCTATATAGATTTTGAAGTTATAAGAAATAACCCTAAGATATTTATTGGTTATTCAGATTCAACTATAACCCACCTGATGTGCTATAAGGCTGGATTAACAAGTTTTTATGGGCCTTCAATTCTAGCAGAATTTGCTGAAAATATTAAGATGTTTGATTACACTAGAGAATATATCAAGAAAGCTTTATTTAGCAATACCTCTATTGGTCAAATCCCGGCTGCAGAAAAGTGGACTGGTGAGAGGATTGAATGGCTGGAAGCCAATAAAGATACTCCTAAAACCATGGAAGATAATTTAGGATATGAGTTTTTGCAAGGAACAGGTATTGTTAGGGGAAGGTTATTTGGTGGTTGCATAGAAGTCCTTGAGATGGCTAAGGGAAGTAAATTATGGCCAGATGAATCTATATTTGACAATACAATTCTTTTCTTTGAAACCTCTGAGGAGACCCCTGAACCTGATAATTTGCTATATTGGCTAAGAAATTATGCAACTCTAGGTATTCTACAGAAAGCAAAGGCAATCTTATTTGGAAAGCCTTATCAGGGGAAATTTTATGATGATTATAAAGAAGTAATTATAAAGATAGTGGATGAAAATAATTTACATAATACTCCAATTGTCTATAATATGACCTTTGGACACAATCAACCTATGTGCATACTGCCCTATGGTACCCTTGCTGAGGTAAATTGTCAGGATAAAACATTTACCTTATTAGAATCAGGGGTTTTATAAATATTTGTATTGTAGCTAATAGCAAGATGATAAACAAATAAAATTTATAATTTTG
Organism: uncultured Tissierellaceae bacterium; assembly: GCA_964519585.1. Classification (GTDB taxonomy): domain Bacteria; phylum Bacillota; class Clostridia; order Tissierellales; family Tissierellaceae; genus CAZFIO01. The sequence goes on along the minus strand of CAZFIO010000005.1, from coordinate 17,994 downwards.
GGCGTGCAAGATGAAAAAAAGGAAAGTTTAGAATCTGAGATCTAGGGTCATATGAGTAAATTTATAGGGGAGGTAGCTATGGATATTTTTCAAGTTTTCTACAAGAATAAAAATGACAAGCAAGCAGAGCCAATGGCTAGGTATATGAAAAACCAGTTTGTATTTTTGGGTCTAAAAAAACCAGAATGGAAGAGGCTGTCAAAGGACTTTTTTAAAGATAAGAAAAAGGAAAAAGAGATTGATTGGGATTTTATCTTTCAGTCCTATGATTTACCTGAAAGAGAATTTCAGTATCTAGGGATTGAGTATATGAATCTAGTTAAGGATTTATTTACCCCTAGTGATATGATCAATATAGAGAAACTCTTAATAAGAAAATCCTGGTGGGATAGTGTAGATGCTATAAATCCCCTAGTAGGGCATATAGCTATGAAATATCCAGAGATAAGGGATGACATTTTGTCAAAATGGATAGAATCAGATAATATTTGGCTAAAGAGAGTATCTATAATATTTCAGTTAAAATATAAGGAAAATACGGATACAGAGTTTTTAAGTAAGTCTATTTTACATAATTCCATGACTAATGAGTTCTTTGTAAACAAAGCAATAGGCTGGGCCTTAAGAGAATACTCAAAAACTAATAAGAAATGGGTAAGAGATTTTATTGACAATAATGATTTATCTAGTTTAAGTAGAAGGGAAGGAAGTAAGTATATTTGATTAATATTTATAGGGTTAGGTTTGGATTTTGAATAACCTACCTATGCTACACTTTAAAGTCGCATCAGGAGAATTAAACGATAGTCAAACAATAGATAAACAATAGTCTAGCAATAGTCTAGCGATTGTTTTTGGGGTCCGGCTTTGGGGTCGGCGGGCGACCGCAGGTCGCCCCTACAAACGCAGAGCAATCGTTCAACTACATTGATGAACATGGTGTGAAGACCTATGGAGTCCTAGTCTATGGTAGGGTAGAGGAATTTTTAGAAAAACTTGATGATATACCCTATGAAAGTCTTTATATTAACGAAGTTCTAGCTATAAAACCAAATATTTATGCTGACTAATTATGAAGATTGCAGGATGCTTCTTATTCTAGTTATATATCTACAATTATTCAGATTCAAGCTAGATTTCTTATGAAGAAAACTCTAGCTTGATTTTTTATTTAATGGATTGACCTAAGGTAACTTATGTTATAATTAATATAGATTTTTACTCATTGGTTAAGGGGGATTGAGGGGATCAACCAGGATGATAATAAATGGCAAGGAAGAAGGAAAATATTAAACTAGTGGCATTATTTCTATAGAAAAGAGGATATATATGGATATTCAAATAAAATCATATGATAAAATCTACATTAAAGAGATGATTTCTATATGGAACGAAATTGTTGAAGCTGGTGATGCCTTTCCACAAATAGAAAATTTAACAGAATTAAGTGGAGATAAGTTTTTTTCAGAACAATCATTTACCGGAATGGCCTATGATACAAAGAGCCAGGAAATTGTTGGTCTATATATACTTCATCCTAACAATATAGGAAGATGTGGCCATATCTGTAATTCAAGTTATGCTGTGAAAATCGGTATACGGGGTCAAGGTATTGGCGAAAAACTTCTTATTGATTCCATAAAAAAAGGAAAAGAACTAGGATTTAAAATCCTCCAATTTAACGCAGTAGTTAAGACAAACACTTCTGCACTTTACTTATATGAAAAGCTAGGATTTGTTAAATTGGGTACCATTCCCAATGGTTTTCTAATGAAAGATGGGAGCTATGAGGATATTATTCCCCATTATATTACCTTATAATTTTAGGATTTTTAATTATATGACAATAGATAGATTAAAAAGGGTAAACATTGGTTAAAGGATGACGTATCTGCAGATAGTAATCAGCTAAATCTTTATTTTATGGTACTTATATGGAAGGGGAGAAGTTGTCTCCTTATATTAGGCAGTTATTTTCTATATATAAAACAATATATAGAAAATAATGAAATGGAGGTAAGCTTATATGAATACTTTTGAAAGCTTTTTAGCTGGTATTGGGGAAGCTAGTCAAAGAAGGAAGATGGAAGAAATATTGAATCATATAAAAGAAAAATTTCCCCAATTAAAAAAGGAAATTAAATGGAGCCAGCCAATGTTCACGGACCATGAAACATTTATTATTGGTTTTAGTATTGCCAAGGGGCATATAGCCATAGCTCCTGAGCCAGTTGTAATCAAGCAGTTTGAATATGAGATTAAAAGGGCAGGTTATTCATATACAAAAAACTTATTTAGAATCAAATGGACTGACCAGGTGGATTATAATTTAATTGATAAAATAATAAGCTACAATATTCATGATAAAAAAGATATGAGTAAATTTTGGAGATAGAGTGGTTTTTTATATTACAGGGCCTATAAACTTACCCTAGGCTTTTGCTTATTGCTACGAAGAAATGTTATTATATATTTGTTAAATCATAATTTGTAAATTATAAGAAGAGGAGGATGAAAAAATGAAGTATATTGATTTTAGGTCTGATACAGTAACTCAACCTACTGAGGAAATGAGAAGGGCTATGTATGAAGCTCCTGTAGGGGATGATGTATATCAAGATGATCCAACCATGACCAAATTGGAGGAATTGGCAGCTGAAATCACTGACAAGGAAGCAGCCCTATTTGTCACTTCAGGTACCATGGGTAACCAAATTTCAATTATGTGCCATACTAAAATGGGTGATGAGATCATCCTAAGTCAGTCATGTCATATTGTCCAATATGAGGTAGGAGCAGCAGCTAGATTATCAGGGGTAAACTATGCTATAGTAAACAATCCCAATCATAGAATTACCAAGAAGGACATACTATCCAAGGTAAGAGGTAAGGACATCCATCATCCTCCTACAAGCCTAGTATGTATAGAAAACTCTCTAGGGGCAGATGGGACTGTTTTAACCCTGGAGGAGATGAAGGAGATATATGAAGTAGCTAAAGAAAACAATCTAGCAGTACACTTGGATGGTGCAAGGATTTTTAATGCAGCTACATACCTGAATGTTGATGTAAAAGAAATTACAAAATATGCTGACTCAGTGACGTTTTGCTTGTCTAAGGGACTAAGTTCACCAGTAGGATCCATTTTATGTGGAAGTGAAGAATTTATAAATAAGGCCAGAAAGATGAGAAAAGTTTTAGGTGGTGGTATGAGACAGGCTGGTGTTTTGGCAGCATGCGGTATTATATCCCTTGAAAAGATGAGTAAAAGATTAAAAGAAGACCATGACAATGCTAGATATATGGCCGAGAAACTAAATGAGATGGAAGGCTTTTATGTAAATGCAAATAATCTTCAGACTAACCTTGTATTCTGTAAGATAGACAGGTTGGGATTTAATCCAGAGACTTTTAAGAGTAGATTACTTGAAAAAGGAATAAAAATTGGTGGTTACGATGATAGTAAACAAATCAGGTTTGCAACCCATAATGATATAAAAAAAGATGATATAGATTATGTGATTAAGTCTATCCAGGAAATTTTGTAGGCAAGTATAGAATAGATAAACTAGGTATATTTAATGAGAAAGATTGGAACAAAGCATAGAATTATAAAGATAATGTTGATTTAGTAAAGTAATTTAATTGAAAATAAGTAAAGGGCTAGCTTGGCTAGCTCTTTTATCTTTTAAGGGTGAATGTAGTTTGTCTTTTGTAGAAGTTTTGATATAATACCATTAACTGGAGTTAGTACGGATAATTTAAACAATAAAATACTATAAGGCTAAAGGGGATAAGAATGAAAAGCAAACGGTGCATTAGAATATTGATTTTTCTATTAGTGGCATCACTTTTACTGATCCCTATGGGATGTAAAGGTCAAAAGCCTGCTGAATTGTTAGACAAGGATAATCCAATAATAGTACAATTATGGCATTATTACAATGGAAGCATTCTAAATAGTTTTGACAAATTAGTCAAAGAATTTAATGAAAACCTAGGTGCAGACTTAGGTATTATTGTTAATTCAAAAAGTTTTGGAGATGTTGGTGAATTGGAGAATGCACTATATGACTCTGCTAGAAAAGTAATAGGGGCAGAAAAGATGCCAGATATTTTTGCAACATATTCAGATAATGCCTATAGAATCGCTAGTTTAGTAAATCTAGTCCCTTTAGATAAATTTTTTACAGACGAAGAACTGGAATCATATAGGATAGAGTTTATGGAAGACTCCTATCTATTTAATGATAATAAAGCCTATATTTTACCTACGGCAAAATCAACGGAAAACCTATTCTTAAATTATACTGCTTGGAAAGAATTTGCTGAAAACCTTGGTCTTGAGATAAAAGATTTAGAGACTTGGGAAGGTATACAGAAAGCATCCAAGATATACTATGAAAATACAGGAAATAGTTTTTTCAGTATTGATTCTATTGCCAATTTTATGTTTATATTTGCTAAGCAAAGGGGTATAGAGATTATAGCTGAGGGTGAGGATGGGAGTATCTATTTAGACTTTCCTGAAGAACTAGCATGGGAAATATGGAATAACCTTTATCATCCATATTTAAATGGATATTATGCTAAGATTGGAAGATTTGGGTCTGATGATGTGAAAACTGGTAAAATTATAGGATTTGTTGGGTCAATAGCTGGTGCAGGTTATTTCCCAAAAAGTCTTACAAGAGAAGATGGCTATAGCGAAGAGATAGAATCTTTAGTTTTACCCTACCCCTATGTAGAAGGTGACAAGTTGTATGTTATAAATCAGGGAGCGGGGATGTCTCTTGTGTCAAGTGATGAAGCACATGAATATGCTGCTAGCATTTTTTTAAAATGGTTTACCGACATAGACCAAAATATAAAATTTGCTCTGGAGTCAACTTATTTACCGGTGAAAAGCGAATCATATACTAGCTTATCTAGTAGGCTGCAGGAAATAAACATACCACATGACACATCTAAAAAATCTTTGGAGACAAGCTTAAAGATGCTATCAAATTATAAATTTTACAACAACAAACCTGGTCCAAATATCTTCCATATTAGAAGGCTAATGGACAGTCATTTATACACAAAACTACAGGAAGATTTAAGATTATTAGAATCCAGAATCTATCAAGGGGAGTCAAGGGAGTCTATTATTGATGAAATGATTGATAAAAAAGAGTTTAAAAAATGGTATAAGGATTTTCTAAAGCAGATGGAGATGGTTATTTAATCTATGAAAGGGCAATAGATAAGAGGTGATTAGATGGAAAAGAGATCAATGAAGTCATATTTTATAGCTATAATTACACTTATAATTACAATTCAGATATTAATTCAAGTTTCCATGCTAATGGTAACCGGCGTTTTTAGGGAAGCTAAAAGGTCCTCTTATGAAAGTTTCATAGATTCAAATAGGCATAGAAAAGAGTTTTTGGAAAAAGAAATATTACTTCATTGGACAAAGCTACATCCATATTTAGAAAACCTACAGGAGAAACTAGATGAGGATTCCTTGGCAGAGAAGGAAATTATAGACCTAGCCATGAATCATCTGATTGATCTTTTAAGGGCCACCGGAACTACAGGGTCTTTTATTATTTTGGGGGATCCTATAACATTAAATACAGAATACAAGACTCTTTATTTAAGAGACTATGATCCAGTTACAAACTCCCCCCATAACAATGATATATATTTAAGATATGGGCCTTCAGACCTAGCCAGTAAGCACAAACTGCCTTTAGATTCTAATTGGGAAGAGAAAATTTATCTTGACAGCAATAATATAGAATTTTTTAAGACCTCCTATAATATGCCAAAAAATATTGTTCGAAAAAAGTATATGGGTTACTGGAGTCCCCCCTTTAAATTGTCAGAGGATGATATAGAACTAGTTACATATTCACTACCATTGCAAAGTTATACAGGAAAAACCTTGGGCATACTTGGTGTAGAAGTAAACATTAACTATTTATCAAAACTTTTACCTACATCTGAATCTATAGGAACAAGTTCCCTAGGCTATATAATAGCTGAAAAAGATTTAAAAGAAGACAAACTATATCCCCTCATAATTGCAAATAACAATCTAAGGAATATTATAGATGTAGATGAAGCCTTGAATTTTGAAAGAGCTGATAAGAAAAGAGAAATATATTTGTTGACAAATAATAAATTTCCAAAAGATATATATTTGGCTATTTCTAAAATAGACCTATATCCCTATGCTACTCCTTATGAAAGGGATATATTCTTAATTAGCTTTATTATGGCTAGTGATTTGTTATATCAGGTAAATAAATTTTCTAGGGTTTTAAATCTATCTCTAATAACCACTCTTATTTTTGGAATATTTGCTGGTATCCTTGGAAGTATTAAAATGTCAAAGCCTGTATTAGACTTGGTCCATCAGGTTGCTAACCATGATAAAACAAAATCCTTAAGTTTAAGTGCTTCTGACTTTGCGGAATTAGATAGTTTATCTAGGGCTATAGTTGAAACAAATAGGGAAATGATAGATTCAGCTTCACAGATATCAAGAGTAATAGAAATGGTGAACTTACCCATGGTGGTTTTTGAAATCCACGAAGATAAGGATGTGGTCCTAGTAACTGATAATTTCTTGGATTTTTTCAAGGGTTTTTATGAGCCAAAAGTTTTGGAAAACAAAACAAGTTTTATAAGATTCTTGAATAAACTTAAGGAACATCCTGAACCTGAGGAAGAGAATACTTATAGACTTGATCCTTTTTTCGATAGATGGATTAACATAAAGACCAGGGGTTTTGACAAGAAGGTTTATGGGGTTATACAGGATGTCAGTGAAGAAATTCTTGAAAAGAAGCAGATTAAGTTAGATAGGGACTTAGATCCATTAACTCAAATTTTAAATAGAAATAGTTTCAAAACCCAATATTATGAATGGCATGGGAGTAGATCACAGAAGGTTGCTGCCTTTTTTATGTTTGATTTAGATGATCTAAAGAAAATCAATGATAGCTATGGCCACAAATGGGGAGACTATTATATTAAAGAGGCAGTTAAACATTTACAGGGAATAACAAACAAGGACAGGTATATATTAGCAAGACGATCTGGTGATGAGTTTATGATGTTATTATATGATTTTGAAAGTAAACAAGAGGTAAGAAATGCAGTTTCAAATTTCTATAAAAAGCTGAAGGAAAAAAACTTGCTCCTACCAAACGGATACCATGCAGGTATAGAAATATCTGCAGGATTTGTATGGGTAGGTAGGAAAAATTACAGGTTTGAAAAACTTTTGGAAGAGGCTGACAAGATAATGTATTATACAAAAAGGAACAAAAAGGGATATTTTACAGAGGGGAATAAGGATTTGCTGAAGTATGGATTTGGTGGAAGTTATGAATGAAAGAGCATACAAAATGACCTATGATTTTATTGCAAAATTTAAATATGGAAAAAAAATAATCAATTTATTAAACATTATTTTTACCTCACTAGTCTATATAACTTATCCATTAAGCTTAATTATACTATTATTAAATAAGGACCAAAGAATATGGAAGACAATCCTCATACCAGGAATTTCTTTCATATTAATAAGTGTATTTAGAAATATCGTGGATTTCCCTAGACCCTATGAAGTCTATGATATAAGGCCGGTTATTAGGAAGGATTCACCAGGCAAGTCTTTTCCTAGCAGACATGTTTTTTCCGCCTTTGTAATTGCTGGAACCCTGCATAATTTGTGGCCTGGACTAGGCTACATATTATTAACCATAGCTAGTATGATAGCTATATTAAGGGTAATAGGTGGTGTACACTTTCCTAGGGATGTATTATTTGGGGCAGGATCTGGAATCCTATTTTCCTATATAGGTTGGATATTTATATAAAAGTAAAACACATCTTTTTAAATAGAGATGTGTTTTTTAATTTATTTTATAAAATATAAAATCCTTGTTTTTTGGCAACATGCAAAATCCTGACCCTGTTTTCATTGTAGGAGGATAAGAAACTTACTACTTGTTTACTAAAGGAATTTAAGGGCTTGCTAGTATCCCTTAAATCATAATACTTTTTCATTTCCTCATCATAATTTTTTATTTTGTCTAAATAACTATCTTGAATCATATATCTATCCTCAAATACCTTTAGGCTTATGTCCATTCTAGGCTTTAACTGAGGTTCTTGATTTGGATAACCAAAGGCTAATCCCAATATAGGGAAGGTAAGTTTGGGTAGTTCAAGGATTTCTATCATTTTCTCTGAATCATTAAGTATGCTACCTAAAAAAACACCGCCTAGATCTAAGGATTCTATTGCGGTATAGGTATTTTGAGCTGCAAGAATTGCATCAGTCACCCCTTGAAAGAACTTATCCATATTTCCTGCATTGTCGATATTTCCACCCATCTCTTCAGCTACTTTTGAATTTCTAAATATATCAACAATAAATATAAACAGTTCAGGAGCTGTTCTTACATAGTCCTGCTTACATACTTCTGAGATTGCCCTTCTTTTTTCCTTATCTACTACCCTTATTAGGCTAAAGGACTGCATACCAATACTTGTTGGGGTTCTATTTGCTACATCATATAAGTTTTTTAAGGTATTTGAATCAATGACAATATCCTTAAATTCCCTTATGGTTTTATGTTCTAGTTGTTTTTTTATAGTTTTGTTCATCTTCCATACCTCCTTATGTATTATAAATATGATACCATATTTATAATGAAAGTAACAAGTTTTACCACACACTCTGCTACTGGTTAGTAACCAAATTCACCTATCAATTTACAATATTTATGTGATATAATAGCAACTATAAGTTTATTAGGCTAGGAGGGGGATTATGCATCAAATAATTGTTTTTCTTGTAATTGGAATGACCCTACTTTTATTTATAGATGGAAGGATTAGGTATGAATTTGTCTCCATTACAGGAGTTTTGATTTTGGCAATTACAGGGGTAATAAGTCCTGAAGAAGCCTTTATAGGCTTTGGTCACCCAGCTGTAATAACTGTTGCCTCTGTTTTAGTTATAAGTGCTGCCTTAATTAAATCAGGGGTTATAGAACATGTGGTGGTCTTGTTAAATGGCTTAACCAATAATATTTATTTAAAGGTCATGGGTTTGATGGTAGTAACAGCATTCTTATCATCCTTTATGAATAATATTGGAGCCCTAGCCCTTATACTGCCGGTAACACTTAGGATTGCTAAGGACAACAAGATGTCACCATCAAAACTACTGATGCCTGTAGCCTTTGCCTCCCTTTTAGGTGGTATGGTTACAATCATAGGTACACCTCCAAACCTTATAATGTCAAATTATAGGATGGAAACCATAGGTAAACCCTTTGCTTTTTTTGAATTTGCACCTATAGGTATTGCTATGGTGGTTGTAGGCATAATCTTCACTATTTTAATAGGGATAAGATTAATACCAACGAGGAAGAGCCAAAATGAAGATAGGCTATATGATATAGGAGCATATTTGTCAGAAGTCGTTGTAACCAAAGAATCAAAAGTAGTAGGAAAAAGAATAAGAGATTTTTATGATATATACAAGATAGAGGTGGAGGTTTTAAGTGTTAGCAGAAACACACATAAAATCATTGTTCCAAAACCCAATGAAAGATTACAAGTTGGGGATATTCTAATAATAAAATCTGACAGTCTTGAACTTACAGATTTAGTAAAAAGAACAGAGATGAAATTAAAGGGAGCTAAGCTAGATTATTTAGAGTCTGTTCCTAATTTGAAATCTAAGGATTTTACCCTAGTAGAAGTGGTTTTAAGGGAGGACTCCCTCTTGATAGGTAGGACAGCAGTAGATGTGAAACTTAGAAATAGGTACAATGCAAACCTAGTTGCTGTTTCTAGGAAAGGTATACTGTCTATAGGTGGCTTAAAATCCTTTAGATTTAAGGCAGGAGATATACTATTGCTTCAAGCCCCTGTAAATATACTCCAAGATATTTACCACAAATTATCTTGTCTGCCCCTTGCCGAAAGAAAGGTTGATATAGGCCTAGATAAAAAGAAGATCCAGCAGTATATTCCATTAGGCTTATTTATTATAGCCATACTATTAACCACCCTAGGCCTTCTCTCGGTTCAAATAGCCTTTGCATCTGTGGCTATGATCTTAGTCTTATTTAAAATACTAACCCCAAGAGAATTTTATGAGGCCATTGAGTGGCCAACTATTATACTTTTAGGGACCTTACTACCCCTAGGAGGAGCCTTACAAAAAAGTGGGGCAGCAGATAGCATAGCCAACCTACTAATGAGGCTATCTAGCCTACTACCACCTAGTGGTATGATAATTGTTCTGATGATTATAGCTATGGCTATTACAAATTTAATTAGTAGTACAGCTACAGCAGTGCTTATGGGGCCAATAGCCTTAAGTTTGGCCAAGTCTATGGGAGTTTCATCAGATCCCTTTCTAATAGCAGCCTGTATAGCTTCATCATCTGCATTTCTAACTCCAATAGGCCATCAATCAAATATGCTGGTAATGGGTCCAGGTGGCTACAAATTTACGGATTATTGGAAAATAGGTTTACCCTTGTCGATACTAATACTTGCCATAGGCACCCCAATAATTCTCCTTATTTGGAAATTTTAAAAATCAATCCCCCTAATATTTCACTTAGGGGGAATTTATTTTCCAATACAGTATAAATAAATATCTTCTATTATATAATATACCTTTCTAATTCATTGCTAAATTCTATACTGACCTTCTTAAACTCATGTATATTTTCTGTCATATTTTTAATCTCTTCTGCATAATTCTGTATGTTTGCGGCTACTTCCTGGGTTGAAGCAGAATTTTCCTCAGCAATTGCTGATAATGATTCAATATTTTCAAAAATAGAGTTTATATTATTGGCCTCGCCTGTAAGTTCTTCCGCCAAATCAATAATCAAGCCTGAAACATCCTCTATGGATTTGGTTGACTGGAAATTGCTTTGGGTCACCTTGTCCAACTTGGTGTTTTCATTCTCAAGAACATTATATTGGTTAGAAATATCAAGAACAAATTCATCAATATTGGTAATGAAGGAATTAAGACCATCACTTATTCTTTGTGCTGCTTCTTTTGAACCTTCGGCTAAGGTCCTAATTTCTAAAGCAACAACGGAAAAACCCCTACCATGTTCTCCAGCTCTGGCAGCCTCTATACTAGCGTTCAGGGCAAGTAGATTCGTCTGTTCAGCTATATTTTCTACAGTTTCCACAAAATTCAATACTTCATTTGCCCTTAATTGAAGGTCATCACCCTTACTTTTGACTTGTGAAAACTGGTCTAAAACATGATTTAAACTTCTCGAAGTATCTTCTAGGTCATTGAAACCCTGATTTATAACTGCTACAGCAGATTTCAAATTTTCTGTTCCATCAATTTCTTTTTTTACAACCTCATTTAAGGATTGAACAGAATCATTTAGTTGGGAAGCTATTTGTTCCGTTTCATGGGCCTGATTTATAGCTCCCTCAGCAACTTGCTCAACAATAGCCGATATTTCATCTGAAGTTTTTTTCATATTATTAGATATAACTGCAAATTTATTTGCAAAAACATTTAATTCATCGGTAGTTCCTTTAAAACCAACAAAATCGGTTTTAATAGAATCTTTAACTTCTCTTAATTTATTATTAATTTCCTGAAAATTGTCCAAGGTAGATATGTTGTGTATCACTGAAAAATCCTTGTCTTTAATCTCATCCAAATAGCCATCTATACTTTTGAAAGGTTTAAATAATAGCTTGCTTACCACAAAAGGAACAAGGCTTGATAGAACTATTAGGCTAGGTAAGACTATATTTTCAGGTGCCAATCTAAACAAAAATGCAGATGGTAAACCGATTAAAAGGAGACTTCCTAGGGCGATTTTTCCCTCCAAGCTTTTTATAAAGCCTAGAGATAGTGCCTTGTTAAATAAAAATGATTTTTCATAATATATTTCTTCAGGAAAGGTTATGGAAATCTTCAGAAAATCATTAGTCTTTTCAAGAGTTTCCACATCTATATCTTCATTAAAATGCTTTGCAGCACCTTCCAGCATACCCATAAAATATGAGAACATCCCCCTAGATGAAGCATAGGTCATATGGGCAGTGTAACTAGAGACAGGTGTAATTCCTACTATGGGTGGATTTGCCCCCCTAACCCTTTTAGTAACTATAACATGGATATCATACATGGCCTGTAAAAAAGAGTAGAGGTTTTTATAGCGAAAAAAAGCAGGATATATTTTAGTATAAGTATTTACATTACTGTTCCCCATATCTCTCCATATTTCGTCAGAACTTTTACCTATTTTCTGTCCTATAAATTCCAGGATACCTCTGGCAGTTTTATCCTCGATATCCTCAGTAGGTGTAAATATCCTATCTTTTTTTATCCCAAAATGTGATAGGGCCTCATTGGTAATATCTTCACCATATAGGTCCCTACAGGTATCAACCCAAGCTGATACGATAGTACCCTTCATATAATCTCCCCCATTTATTATATTAATTTATTTATTACAATATTATATATTGTCATACTTTGGAAGTTAATACATTATTAGCTTGTATTTACCCTTTTTTTAGTATTTAATGCAATTGACATGGTGAAAATAGTGTTATATACTAAAACTGAACTAAATAATTTCGGTATTGGAGAAGTTTTTTATGGGAATTAGGTTAGAATCCTAAACAGTCCTGCTGCCGTAATGAAAGAGTTGTTTTTAATGCGTAAGCAAGTCACTGGTGTTTATCTGGGAAGGCTAAAAACAATGATGAAATCTAAGTCGGAAGACCAGCCAATACTATTTGCGTAATAACTGCAAATCCTATACTCTGCAGGTAACAAGAGTGATAGTAGAAAACATATATTTTGAAAATAACCTTCAAATATAAATTTTGTAGTTGTTACGTTTCGACAAATCGAGACGTTTTTTTATTTTTATCAGCAACAAAAAATATGGTTAGAACATTTGAAAAACCTAGGAGGAAAAAATGAGAAGAATAATATCACTTGTATTAGTTGTAATTTTGCTTATGGGCATCATCGTAGGATGTGCAACAAAGGATAAAAATCAAGGACCTACAAACCTAGTGGATCCTTTGGGGAATGAAGTTTTAATTCCTGAAAATATTGAAAGTATAGTTTCACTAGGGCCTTCCATAACCCAGATACTTGTAGAGTTGGGTCTAGGAGACAAGATAATAGCTATAGATACCTATTCTACAGAAATTGAAGGGATAAAAACAGACTTGCCAAGCATAGATATGATGGCTCCAGATATAGAACAATTAATAGCCTTAAGTCCTGATATAATTTTGGCTGCAGGAATGATGATGGTTGAAGGCCAAGACCCACTGGTCCAAGTGAAAGATGCAGATATTGCAGTGGCTTATATACCTACATCAAATAGCATAGAAGAAATATATAGTGATTTGGAATTTATATCCAAGGCTGTTAGGTTGGAAGAAAAAGGTAAAGACCTAATTGATAGTATGAAAAAAGAAATAGAAGATATGAAGGAAATCGGAGACATAATTACAGATAAAAAATCTGTCTATTTTGAAATTGGAGCAGCACCATATATATATAGTTTTGGAAGCGGTGTGTATTTAAGCGAAATATTAGAAATCCTTGGGGCAGAAAATATTTTTTCTGAACTGGAAGGGTGGATGTCCTTATCAGAAGAAGATATAATAATTAAAGATCCAGACATAATAATTACAAATGTAAACTATATGGAAGATGCAGTTGGAGAAATAAAGTCTAGAGATGGATGGCAGAATATGAAGGCAATAAAAAACAATCAAGTCTACTATGTGGATAATGACAACAGTGCTCAACCTAACCATAATATTATAAAGGCCATGAAGGAAATAGCTAAGGTAATTTATCCGGATAAGTTTTAAAAATGAAAAACTCAGGTAAGATTTTCCTTTCAATTTTAATATGCATTCTCTTGATAATAACAGCTGTAGCCATAGGTAGTGTAAATATACCAATTAATCAAATATCAAAGATAATCCTATCAAAGATAAGTGGTAAAGACTTGCCGGCTATTGATGGCAATTTAGTATCAATTATATGGAAGATAAGGTTTCCTAGGGTACTTTTGGCTTTTGTAGTAGGTGGGGCCCTAGCAGTAAGCGGAGCGGTTATGCAATCAGTTTTAAAGAATCCCTTGGCATCCTCTTATACCCTGGGTGTGTCATCAGGTGCATCTTTGGGGGCTGGGCTTGTGATTATAAGTGGCTTTACCCTTCCCTTACTTGGTAAGCTAACCCTTCCCTTTGTAGGTCTTTTGGGAGGACTCCTTACTGTATATTTGGCTATTAACTTTACATCAAGAATTGATAAGAATATGGGGAATAACACTATAATCCTAGTAGGGATGGTCTTTTCACTTTTTATCAATGCTATGATTACCCTGATGACTGCCCTATCTAGGGATGGCTTGCAAAGATTAATCTACTGGCAAATGGGAAGCTTTAACCTAAAAGAATGGTCCCATGTTATCATACTAACACCAATAGTTACAATCATGGTTTTAGTCCTTATTCGCTACTCCAGAGAATTGGACATTTTGACTTTTGGAGAAGAGGAGGCCATGGGGATTGGGGTAGAAATCCAAAAAGTAAAGTGGATTCTACTTTCCCTAGCTGCGGGACTTACAGGTAGTGCTATTGCTTTTGTTGGGGTTATTGGTTTTATTGATTTAATTGTTCCCCATATTGTAAGGAAGATATTTGGGTCAAACCATATCTTGGTTCTACCCCTATCCATGCTATTTGGTGGTGGTTTTATGATAATTTGTGATCTGATTGCAAGAACCATAATACCTATGTCTGAACTACCTGTTGGAGCAATTACTGCCCTAATAGGAACTCCCTTTTTCGCCTATATCTACTTTTCTAGAAGGAAGGTAATTTAAATGTTGGAATTAAAAAATGTATATGCTGGTTACGATGGAAGAGATGTAATTCACAATATCTCCTTTAAAACCCCAAATGGCAAAAACTTATGTATTGTTGGGCCAAATGGTTGCGGTAAAACTACCCTGCTTAAGGCAATAGCAGGGCTTATCCCTAGTAAGGGTGAAATACTTATAGATGATATAAGTATAAAGAAAATGAAAAGGGGCGAAATAGCAAAATCTATAGCTATCCTAAGCCAAATATCAAATATATATTTTTCCTATAGTATTTTTGAAACTGTCCTGCTAGGAAGATACCTATATATGAAAAATAGTCTGCTTAGGGACCCTTCTGATGAAGATATATTTTATGTGGAGAAAAGTTTGCAATCAGTTGGACTTGAGAATATAAAAGACAAACAGATTGATACCCTTTCTGGGGGCCAATTACAGAGGGTATTTTTAGCTAGGGCTCTAGCCCAGAATCCAAAGATTATCCTCTTAGATGAACCTACTAACCATTTGGATTTAAGATATCAAAAAGAATTGATTGACTACCTAAAAGAATGGTCTAAGGAAGAAGGACATTCTGTTATAGGGGTTTTTCATGATATAAATTTAGCCATGGATCTGGCTGATGAGATACTTCTAATGGAAGAGGGTCAGGTAGCAGGTATAGGTAGTCATGAGGAAATATTTAGAGGTAACCTTATCAATAGGGTTTATGAGATGGATATAGCAGGATATATGATTAATAGCCTCAAACAATGGGAAAGCTTTCAATACTAAATAACAAAACTAATATAAATTTTTATCACCTTGTTTAGAAAAACAGGGTGATTTTTTTTATATTGTGGTATAATTACCATAATAATGAATAATCGGGGTGACTAAAATGAAAAAGAATTTAGAAATAAAGTTTGTTCTATCTTTAATATTTGCAATCCTTGTTGCAATTTTTGCTATACAAAACGCAGTAGCAGTGGAGATTAACTTCTTATTTACAAGATTTACCATATCGCAAGCTTTAATAATCTTGATTTCAGCCATAGTAGGGGCTATAGTTGTTTTATTAATTAGTCTTATGAATCAAATAAGCCAAAGGAAAAAGAATAGGGAACTAAAAAAGGAAGTTGAAAGATTAAATGAAGAAATTGAGGCCATGCAAAACCCTAAAGACGATCTTAATCAGGACTCTCAATTATTAAATAAACATGTACACCTTGAAAAAGATAACTATGAATCTGGCGAAAATTCATTGAAAAATGAAAGTGATGAATTTGAAAGTCAATTAAATGAATACCTATCAGATGGAGAAAACAATGATAATAAAGGTGACAACAAGGAAGATGGAATTAAGTAAATTATTATTTGAATTAAGGAGTTTGTTTAATGATAAACAATCATGGGTATAGCAAGGATAGGAAGATATAAGGGGGCAGGAAAATGAAAAAGATAGCTTTCTTCCCTTTCAAAGGGGAAAAGATGTGTTTTATGCACATATTAATTAATGCATTGGATCTACATGAAAAAGGTGTGGATACAAAAATTATTGTAGAAGGTGAAGCTGTAAAATTAATTAAGGTTTTGGAAGAAGAGGACCATAAGCTGTACAAAAAGGTTAAGGAAGCAGGAATTTTTGATAGTATTTGCAAGGCATGCTCGGCCCAAATGGGGGTACTTGAATACAATGAAACCACCGGCATACCTATCAAGGGAAATGCAAACGGACATCCGGCCATATATGACTATATCTCAGAAGGCTATGATATAATTACACTATAAAGAATAGGTGGTAGGAATGGAAAAGGGATACATACACATCTATACAGGTAATGGAAAGGGCAAAACCACTGCAGCTATAGGTCTAGCCATAAGGGCAGCAGGTGCAGGCAAGAAGGTTTTTATAGGTCAATTTGTTAAAGGAATGGAATATAGTGAGCTAAAAATTCTAAAAACTATCCCAAATATTAGGGTAGAATTATTGGGCAAGGAATGTTTTATAGAAAAAGAACCTAGTGAAGAAGATATACAACTTGCTAGAAAAGGCCTAGAGACTTGTGGTGTTATACTATCCAGAGGGGACTATGACCTAGTTATTCTAGATGAAATAACCATTGCACTTTACTTTAAACTATTTGACCTTGATGAAGTAATTCATGTCCTTAAAAACAAGGCTCATCATGTGGAAGTAGTTTTAACAGGAAGATATGCAGATGACAAGCTAATTGAAATGGCAGACTTAGTAAGTGAAATGAAAGAGATAAAACACTACTATAGTCAGGGTATATTGTCCCGTGAAGGAATTGATTGCTAGCTTATTTAATGGATAGATATTAAATGTCCTGCTCTCCCTTGTATATGCAAAGGGGAGTGGGATATTTTATATATGGTATATTAGAGCAAAAGGGGAGAAAAGTATGAAGATTAAAGAATTATTTAAGAAGAAGAATTTAGTAGTATCCTTGGAGATTTTTCCACCTAATAGTAAATATCCCATAGAAAGTATTTATGATACAGTGGAAGAATTAAGTGCCCTAGACACTGATTATATAAGTGTAACCTATGGGGCAGGAGGGACTAGAAGGGACAATCGAACCCTTCAACTAACCTCAAGGATCAAGAATATCCATAATAGAGAATCTTTGGCCCATTTAACATCTATAGCTTCTTCTAAGGAGGAGATAAATAACATTTTAGATGACTTAAAGGATAATAATATTATAAACATTTTAGCCTTAAGGGGTGATAAGCCTGAGGATAATAGTCAGTCTAGAGACTTCTCAAATTCCCAAGACTTAATTAGACATATTAAAACCTATGGAGACTTTGGAATAGCAGCGGGATGTTATCCAGAAGGCCATATAGAAAGTAAGAGCAAAGATATAGATATAGAAGTATTGAAATTTAAGGAGGAAGCAGGAGCAGACTACTTTATAAGCCAATTATTTTATGATAATAATTACTTCTATGAATTTTTAAATAAGATAGAGAAAAAAGGAATCAAATCGCCCATACAAGCAGGTGTAATGCCTGTTGTAAATCTAAAGCAGGTAAAAAGAACTGTGGA
>CAZFIO010000004.1:0-36868 GCA_964519585.1 uncultured Tissierellaceae bacterium | reverse complement strand
GAGGACATCACGGATGAAGCCGGTATCACCAAGGGGGCCTTTTATGTTCACTTCGAGTCTAAGGATGCGCTGATTGCCAGTTTAATTGCAGACTACGTAGCCAGCGCCGATATGGATTACAAAACCTTTGTGGAAGCACTGCCCAATGAGATGCCAGCCTCAGAGGTGATCCTTGCCCTGACCCAAAAGATAGCCGATGAACTTGTGGATACCATCGGCTGCGAGAATATGAAAAAAATCTATCAGATGCTGCTGGCGGGAACCGTGGACACCGAAGCGGTCAAGGGCTATGGCAGGGAGCTTTATTTGCTGTTTTACAGCATATTGGACAAGGGCATCCGGCGCGGTGAGATCACATCTTCATTGCCGCCCGAGGCTCTTTCCCGACATTTTGTGATGGCGATAAGGGGCGTTAGTTATGAATGGTGCATCCGATCTCCGGATTTTGATTTAAGAGAGCATACGATAGCACATATCCGTCTGCTAATAGAAGGGATTCAAGCCCATTAATCATTCAAAAGAAGTAATGATGGCTTAAAAAAAGAAAAGTAAAAAACGTTGCTATTTGCATTATCCTGTATTTCTTCGTTGGGAATCGGGGTATTACTGGGATACAGAGTGCAAACCCAAGGTCTTAATGGAACAGTTTTGCCTCCCAGCATAGGAGGTAACAACAATATAGATCCATTACCTATAGTGCTGTCTGAACGCAAGATCTTTCTGGATCAACAAATTCATGAAAAGATGGTTTGATCAATTTGACCAGCAAAAAATGTTTGGAAATATACGAAGATACACTTTGTTCTTTTTCTGTAATAAAGATTCTTAGAGTGAGAGGTTCTGGTGGGTTCACAGTGAACCACACCTCGGTTCAGCAAAAGGACAGTCATTCCCCTTGGCGGGAAGACTGTCCTTTTTGAATACTGCAGCTATTTCCGTAAAATGAGTCTATTACTGGTGTTGCTCCCGTTCTCCCGATAGCGTGATTCCTTTTCAATAAGCCCCGCTTTGACCAGATCATGCAGGGCGCGCTTGACGGTGCTGCGGGAAAGCTGCAAGTCGGAAGCAATGGTTCTTACAGCAGGCCAGCAGTCCTGCCCCTGGCCTGTGCGGTCACGAAGGTATATATAAACAGCTCTCGCCCGATGGGGCAGCTCATCGGGCGAGGCGGTGTAAATGTGGTCGAAGTAGCTCATGGGACTCTCCTTTACGTTTTGAGTATGGATCGGCGGCGCATGGTGTTTTCAGACGGTTCTGCTGCCGGGGTATGAAGGATTCCTGTTCCGGCTGGCGGCTCCAGTATTTCCCCAGTTTCTTCATCCACCAGCATGCAGGCCGTGTGCTTGCGGACGATATTTTCCTCCAGCGCCTGCTTATCGGCATAGGCCACTTTCCGGTTTGCCTTTTCCTCCACGGTATAAGGCTCCCCGAAACGAATACCCCAATCAAGGAACAGCCGCAGCTTTGTCCGCATGGGATGGGTACCGGTTTTCATCACGACAAAGCTGCCCTTTGGAATGGATTTGAGTTCATCGGGCGTCATGAGCGGGCGCTCCATCATCTGCAAGGACTGGCTGGGGTCATTCTTTCCGCGGCTGATGCTGCCGCTCATCACAGTGCGGCTGCCCATTGCTTTGGAGAGTACCTCGGCAGTCTGGCTGTTGGGAGCGAAACCGCCGAAGATGGTGTCCTGGCAGTTGTCCTGCACGATTTCACTGCCTTCTCTGCCGTAGTTCTTTTCGAGCTGTGCAAGGCTCTGGATGATTGGCACCAGAGTCAGGCGGCGAGAGCGTCCTGCCGAAAACAGGGGCAGGATGTCAAAGGGTGGCATGGTGCCCAGCTCGTCACAGAAGAGAACCACGCGGTTTTTCAGCTTGCCGCCGTTCTCGTCCGCTACAGAAAATAGCTCACGGGACAGGTTCTGGATCATAAGTCCGGCCATGAAGTTTTTTGTCTGATCTTCCTCCGGAAGAATTAAGAAGATGGCCGATTTCTCGTTCGCAAAGGTTTCGGCATCAATGGCGCTGTCAAAGCATAGCACCTGCTCCAGCTCGGAATCTAAAAAAGCGTTCAGACGCGACAGCACCGTGGACATAACCGACGCCATCGCCTGCTCCGCACTGTTCAAGGCGGCGCCGGCAAACCAGCGGGCTTTGTGATCTCCGGGCAGTTTATTCATCAAAAGCTGAAACTGGCTCTTGCCCTTCACCTTAGATGGCTCCAGCAAATCCTGCACCAGCTTAAAAACGGAAATGATGTGCCGCTGCTCCTGCGGGTTTTCCTCGGTGGGCGGCAGATACTCGGCCAACAGAAGAATGACCGCTGTCAACAGCCCCTCGGCAGCATCGTAAAAGAACGCATTCTGACCATAGGTGGAAGCGTCCCCCTCCGGATTGACAATGGTCTTAGCCAAAATCTTAGCATACTTTTCCGCCTTGGCTCTGGCGGCCAGATTATTCGGCTCCTTGCGGCAGATATCCATGTAGCGGTTCATAAGGGTGAGCAGATTGTTACCATCTGAGCGGCTGGGGTTCCGCAGGTCTATGACTGACACATTGTAACCATAGTAATTTTGAGCAATGCTTCCATAGTTTCGGGCGAGGTCACCCTTGGTGTCCAATGCCAGAAAACTCATCCCACTGGCACAGGCGTATTCCATATTTGGGTATAAAAAGAACGCTGTTTTTCCTACGCCGGATGCGCCGATCATCAAAATGTGAACATCGTCGGTATCCACCAATGCGGTGACCGCATTTTTCTCGCCCTTGCTTCCAAGTATGACTCCCTGCTCGGTAGGGAGGCTTTCGCCCCGCCTCCACAGCTCCGGCTGAAACGGAACGTGCTTATAGGTGTTTTTGATCTCCTGTTTTGATGCGAACCGTGCCGTACCATGCTGACCGTCACCCACCGTGCGGGATTTGATGCCGTTTAAAGTATAATAATGCGCCAGCAGAGACAAGCCGCCGATGACGGCGAACATAATGGCTGCGGCGCCAATCAAGATGTAAACCTGAGATTGCATAGAGATCCTCCTTATTCTTCTGACGACTTGAAATGTCAGAAGCGGAGGTGGTGCTATTGTCGGGCATTACATGGACATCTTCATTTCCTGATTCTGCTCCATCTTTTGCCGATGTTTCTCCAGCAGGATTGCGCCCTTGAGACCGTGGGCGGCAATGTGTTCATAGCACTCCGCCAGCTTTTCCTTTTCGGCGGCGGACACCATACGCTCATAGCCCCGCAGAGCCATGATGTCGGATTCCAGTAAATCCAGCCGGGTTTTCAGATGCCCACGGTTTTCATAGGTTCTGAACCCATCCCGGAGCCTTGCCTGTACATCGGAGAGATTCCGTCCGCTATCCATCTGCCGGTACTCTCTCTCCGCGCTAGCCATCGCTTGGCGACACATCTCCCGCAGGCAATCATCCGCCTCGGAAAACTGTCCCCAATGCAGATGGGAGCGCACTTTCACGAGCATGGCAGACAGGGTATCCGCAGAGCAGTTTGTTTTTTCAGGCACTCCCGATGCCACAAGCTGCCGGCAGATTTCATCCCTGAGTACATGCTGGGGATGTTCCTCCGCGGAGATGGCCGGCAAGCCGTGGCTTTCAAGAGTGGCGCCCTTTCTATCGCAGTCAGGTATTCACGGACTTCTTTGGAAAAGGGCGCCACCTTATGATATAGCTCGGCTGCTTCGGGAGAGCGGAGGTCATCAGGGAAGATGCACATATCCCCACTGGGTTCCACATGGCAGGCAGACTGGCCATTTAGCAGGACTGGCAGTGCGTTTCTTTCCGGCGGAGCAGTTTCAATATCATGCATTGCAAGGACACGGGAAAGCTCTGTGAAAAACTTCTTGATCATATGGATTTCCTCCTTAATAATGGTGAAACGCAAAAAGGGCGCTGACTTCAATCGGCTTTTCACCAGCCGTAAAATCAGCGCCCTTTTGCAGTTTCGTTTTATTCAATTGATTCGGTTTTGGGCAGCGCCCTTTTAAATTTTGCTGTCCTCTGAAAAAGGGCGCTACTCCTGATTGCTTTACTTGCGGGTTTGAGTCCTATCAGAGTGAAGCTATTATCCTAATAAATCTACGAAAAAAGAGCTTCCACTTTTCATCGTGGAAGCCCTCGAAAGGCGCGGATTTACTGGCTTTGAGACCAATAAATCTATATTACCTTTTGTTTTTGGTGCGGGAGAGAGGACTTGAACCCCCACGTCAATGACACTAGATCCTAAGTCTAGCGCGTCTGCCAGTTCCGCCACTCCCGCGTGTTTTTTTACTGACAAGGATTATTATACCACGTGTAGGATTAAAGTCAATAAGATTTTAAAAAATTTATTTTGGTAATGACTGGAATGATTGGGACTTTGCAAAATTGAATTCTTCTTGCAAAGAGTAATGAATAATTCACGACTCATAACATTAATTAAAATCTTTCTAATACCATCTAAATCAAAATAAACATTTCTTCCTCTGAATAGAGCAGGATTTGGAGTCAAAAGAACCGTCCCCTTTGACTCATACATTTAACAGAAAAGATTATTAAGGGTCAGAATGGTTATGTAAATGTGAAATCTAAGGTTAATCAAGGGACAGAGTTTATTTTGTATCTGACAAATGAATAGAGGCCAGAGGGACGTTTTGCTCACTGCACTTTCCAAAACTCATCTAAATACTTTCCTATATTTTCACCAGTTACTCTTATATAAGGAAACCATTCCCTAGGAAATAGCCTTTGGTAGTTTGAGTATACAAATCTCTCATCCAGTAGTAGGATTATTCCTCTATCCTCTTCTGTCCTAATCAGTCTCCCAGCTGCTTGGAGTACCTTTGTCATGCCTGGATACATGTATGAGTATTCGTATCCCAGATTATTTACCTTATTAAAATAGTCTTTAATAATATCTCTTTCAAGGCAAATCTGAGGTAGTCCAACCCCTACTACTATAGCTCCTATTAGCCTATCATGCTTTAGGTCTATTCCCTCAGAAAATATTCCACCTAGGACACAGAAGCCTAAAACATTTTTATCCTTGTCCAGCTCAAACAGCTCTAGAAAATCTTCTCTCTCTTCTTCAGTCATATTAGGTGCTTGGACATAAGTTTCATGCTCAGGGTATTTTTCTATGAACAATTCATAAACCTTGTTCATATATTGATAGGATGGAAAGTAAATCAAATAATTGCCCTCTTTAGCATCTAAAACAGATTTAATATAGTCCACAATATCTGAGTAACTTTTTTCTCTATCCCTATACTTTGTAGAAATCCTATTTGCTACAAGAATTCGTCTATTTGCTATAGGAAAAGGAGAACCTAGATAAATCGTATAGTCATCCTCTTCTCCTCCTAATATGTTTTTATGATAATCCATTGGAATCAAGGTGGCAGAGAAGAATATAGCTGCTTTGCCTTTTTTTAAGGTTTCCTTTAATAAATGAGATGGGTCTAAACAATAGAGTTTTAGTTTTACATCTCCATTAGAGTTTTCTACATAGGTAATGTATTTTTCGTCATATAGCTCACATATTCTTGTAAAGGCTAAAACGTCAAAATATAAGGTTAGATGTTCTTCATACCTCTCTGCATTTTTCTGCTTTAATAAGTAGTCTTCACATTCTGCGATGACTTTCTTCAGATAATAATATATATCACCATCTAACTCATCCTTAATATAATATCCATTATCATCACATTTCTTTTTTAGATCTAGCATATATTGGTTTATTTTATTGAGAGCTTTTGATAGCTTAGGATAAGCAGTCTTTACATCTCTTTTAAAATCTAAAAAAGGCTTCTTAAAAAGCTCTGCTGAGTACATTTCCCTAGCTCTATCCACTAGGTTATGAGCCTCGTCAATTAGAAAGACATAGTCTCCTCCCTTTTCTGCAAAGAATCTTTTTAAGCTTACAGTGGGGTCGAATACATAGTTATAGTCGCAAATCACTGCATCTGCCCATAAAGTTAAGTCAAGGGAAAATTCAAAGGGGCATACACAATGCTTTAATGCATATTTTTCAATGGTTTCTCTATTTAACTCATCTTCATTCTTCAAGATATCCATTATAGCATCATTTACCCTATCATAATGTCCTTTGGCATATTCACATGCTTCTGGATTGCAGGTTGCTTTTTCTTTAAAGCATATTTTATCCTTGGCAGTGAGGACTACAGTCTTTACCCTTAGACTGCTTTCTCTCATCAGTGAAAAAGCCTCTGAAGCAACAGTTCGGGTTATGGTCTTAGCTGTTAAATAAAATATTTTAGAAATATGACCTTCTCCTATAGCCTTAATGGCAGGAAAAGATGTAGATATGGTCTTCCCTATTCCTGTTGGGGCTTGGGCATATAGCTTTTTCTCATTTACTATGGTCTTATATGCAGCTACTGCTAATTCTCTCTGCCCTTTTCTATAGGTTTCATGAGGAAAAGAAAGCTCTTTTATAGAAGCATCTCTTTCAATATTCCACTTATGCTGCATTTCTGTCCAGATAAAATACCTTCGAATTAAATCAAAAAAGAACTCTTTAAGTTCTTCAAAGTCAAATTCTTTAACTATACGTTTGATTTCGTCTGTATCTATTTGATAATATGTTAGCTGTACATTTATATTTAGTAGATTATTTTGCTCAGCATAAATAAAGGCATAGCATTTCGCCTGTGCCCAATGAAGAAGATTGAAGTCTTCATCTATTTTTTCAATAGGTGCTGCAGTGCTTTTTATTTCGTCTATTGTAACAGTGTCATTGTCTTTAATGATGCCGTCTGCTCTGCCTTCAAGACTTAGTATATAATCATCGTATTCCATATCATATTTAAGAATGACCTCAGAGTCATAATTTTCGCCACTAGTGCTTTGTATCTTCTTATGTATCCTAGTGCCTTCTAATGCTCTGTTATTGCTACTACCCACAAATCCCGAATCTATATCTCCTGATCTAAGGATGAATTCTACTAGATTACGAACAGATACTTTAATTTTTTGCTTTAGCTCCATAATTATCAACCTACTATCATCTTTTTTTTCACACAAGAACTACAATACTAATATTAAGCAAACATCTGCATGATGTGAATATAGTTCTATTGTGGTTCTACCTCTTTAGATATAATAGTATTAGAAAATAACTTTCTTTGCAATATATTATATATGACTTAATTATTCCTAATCTTTCTTAAGCTCTGTTATTAAATGGAAATGTCAGTCATTGTTGACAATGATTAACATCTGTGGTATGATTATATAAAGTAGCCATTCCGTATATATACGGGGTGGCTTGTTGTATATTTAATTTTTTACCATTTAATGTATATGAGACAGGGGGGTATTGTATGACTACAGAAGTAAAAACAATCTATGAAAAGCTCGTAGGGCATTTAGTGGAAATCGAAGAAGAAAAGAGTGAAGTTATAGAAGAATATTACTATGAAATGTCTGCCGAAAGATTAGAATTTGAAACACTAATGATTGATTATGTTTCACGTATAGACAGTTATATGAAAGACATAAGTGACTCTAAAGAGATAGGTACTGATTGTCCCTTCGTATTAATCGATAGTATTGTTGAAGTTGAGGATATTAGTAACAAAGAGGTAGAAAGATTTAAAATAGTTTCACCTTTTTTAACAACAAATCCACTAGATGGTGATTTTGCATCATATCTTTCTCCAATTGGAAAATCGCTTCTACTTAAAAAAGTAGGAGACCATGTTTTAATTGAAACTCCTATGGAGAATATTGAGTATGTAATAAAATCTATTGAACTAGATTAAAGCTAAAGAAAGAGCACAATAATGAGCTCTTTCTTTTACATTCTTATAGACTTCCATCTACCTTGTCTATATCTAATTGTCATTAGTACTGCTTCAACTATAAACTGAATTCCTGTGGCCAACCATACAAATACTACATTCCATTTTAATATAAATACAATAATGAAAATCAAAGGTAGCCTTACACCAAGATTTGTAACCAAGGATATTTTAAAAGGTCCCTTTGTATCCCCAGCGCCTTTTAAAGCACCTGATATTGTCATACCTATTGCTATTGGAATTTGCTCAATGGCACCTATACGTAAGCATTTCGCTGCTAATTCTACAGTTTTCAAGTCATTACTGAAAAGCCTCATTATTCCAAAAGGAAAAACCACAAAAGCTAAAGCTACTAGCCCCATTAGCCATGATGAGTATATTATGATTTTCTTTGTGCTAATTTCAGCTCTTCTCAAATCCTTTGCACCTAGGCTTTGTCCTACCATTGTTGTCACTGCAACAGCAAAGCCATATCCAGGCATATATGAAATTGATTCAGCTGCATTAGCTAAAGAGTGTGCAGCAAAGGAAACTGTACCTAATTGTGCTATCCAAAATGATGATAAAAGTCTGCTACCCTCATTCATAAAGGTTTCAAGTGTAGCAGGTACACTTAAATTTACAATACTCTTAACTACATCCTTACTTAACCTAAATACCCTACTAATATGAAGCTTGATACCTGATTTTCCTCTAATTAAGAAAAAGAATGTAATAGATGCTCCTATCATTTGTGCAACTCCAGTTGCAATAGCAGCTCCATTTACTCCAAGCTCTGGAAAACCAAATTTTCCAAATATAAGTACATAGTCTCCAATAATATTGAATGCATTAGCAAATGCTGCAGACACTAGGGGAACAACTGTATTTCCCGCCCCTCTTAAAATTGAGTTTGCAACAAACTGCGGTATTAAAAAGAATGCACCAATAAATACTATTCTAAGATAGCTGCTGCCTAAAGCTACAACCTCTGGGTCATCTACTATTAATTTGAATACTGAATTAGCTGATAAGATTCCAACAAGTCCTATTATTATACTGGCTATAAAAGCTATTCCTATTGCTTGAGCTGCTATATTCTCTGCTTCATCTCTCCTTTTCGCTCCTATTTGTCGAGATACCATAGCAGTAGCACCTATTCCAAGAGCACCAAAAACATTGCTTATAGTGAACATAATCTGTGCCCCTAGATTAACAGAGGATATGGAGGCAGGATTAAGCCTTCCTACCATAGCTGTATCAGCTGTCCATACAAGGGTATGCAATGTCATTTCCAGTATAGCTGGAATAGCTAGCTTAAATATTTGATTTCTAATGTCTCTATTATCCAATCTCTCCATGTCATTCTCTCCGTATCCTTTATATTATGCAAAACAGCACTAGATAACATTATACATTATTATTTTGTATAAAAATAGTATAAATAATTTACTTTTTAGCTTTTTAGCTTAGATTTCAACTTCCTCATTTTTAAATTATCAGGTAGCTCCTTTGCAGTCTTTACTGCATGATTTGGATGAGATATAATATATTCAAACCTATATCTAGGAGATGATTTATATGAGAATTGTAGATTTTAGAAGTGATACTATAACTAAGCCTACTGAAGAAATGAGAAAAGCAATGTTTAATGCCGAAGTAGGCGATGATGTATATGGGGAAGACCCTACAATAAACCTGCTTGAAGAAATGGCTGCTAAGCTAGTAGGCAAAGAATCCGCATTATTCGTTCCATCTGGTACCATGGGCAATCAACTGGCAGTACTATGCCATACCCAAAGGGGAAATGAAGTAATTCTAGAAGAAAGATCTCATATCTATAATTATGAAGTAGCTGGAATTGCATTTTTATCTGGTGTACAGGCTCGTATTGTAAAGGGCAACAATGGAATAATGAGTGCAAAGGATGTAGAAAAGGCTATTGTAGTAGATGGTGATATTCATCATCCTCAAACAGGACTTATATGCCTGGAAAACACCCATAATATGGCAGGTGGGATTGTGGTTCCTCCTGAGTCAATGAAGGAAATTTATGACCTAGCTAAAAAATATAATCTACCAGTACATTTAGATGGTGCAAGGGTATTTAATGCAAGCACTGCACTAGGCTGTGATGTAAAAGAAATAACAAAATATTGTGATAGCCTAATGTTCTGTTTATCAAAGGGATTATGCGCACCAGTAGGTTCGATACTTGCAGGTAGTAAAGAATTTATAAACAAGGCTAGAAGATACAGAAAAATGCTAGGTGGTGGCATGAGACAGGCCGGTGTTTTAGCAGCAGCAGGTCTACTCGCTTTGACTAGCATGGTTGAAAGACTTTCAGAGGATCATATAAATGCAAGACTTCTTGCTGAAGGACTTAAGGATATTAAGGATTTCCATATTAATATGGACACTGTAGAGTCTAATATATTGATGGTTGACTTGGCTACTTCTGAGTATGACAGCGTAAGCCTTGTTGCAAGGTTAAAAAATGAAGGTATATTAGCTTCTGATATTAATAGTAGCAGGATTAGATTTGTTACTCATAAATATGTTTCACAAGGTGATATTGAGTATACTATAGATAAGATAAAGAAGGTTTTAAGCTAAAGTAAAAAGCAAGGGCAATGCCCTTGCTAAACCTATCTTTCTTGAATTAAGTCAATGCCGCCTAATACTATATGGGCTAATCCAAAACCAACTAATCCTGTTACTATCATGGGAGCAATTTCATCTTTAGCCATTCCTCTTTTTCTAACATCAGAAATCCTTGTAGCCAAGGCTATTCCAGTAACTGCTGTTCCTAACAATGTTGGCACTAACCCTTCCCGTATCATCATACATATTCTCCTCTCATATAAGATAAGATAGATTCTAAATTATTATCCCTAATTGAGGTTTTATATATACCATAGTCTCAAAATAGAATACAATCAGTTTTTTTGAAGCATTTAAACTTTTCTTTGTTCAAAGTTAGGCTCATAGACAAAAATAAACCATCTTATAAGTAGAATTACTTGTAAGATGGTTTGTTAATATGGCGCGCCCTGAGGGATTCGAACCCCCGGCCAACTGATTCGAAGTCAGCTACTCTATCCAGCTGAGCTAAGAGCGCAAAGAAATAGCCAAAAAATAAAATGGAGCGGAAGACGAGATTCGAACTCGCGACCCTCGCCTTGGCAAGGCGATGCTCTACCACTGAGCCACTTCCGCATTAGGTCGTAAATAAGTCATTTGGGGTGGATAATGGGATTCGAACCCACGGCCTCCAGAGCCACAATCTGGCGCGCTAACCAACTGCGCTATACCCACCATAATATTTTTTAAATGGCGTACCCACAGGGATTCGAACCCCGGACACACGGCTTAGAAGGCCGTTGCTCTATCCTACTGAGCTATGGGTACAACGTGGAGCGGGTGAAGGGAATCGAACCCTCACAACCGGCTTGGGAAGCCGGTGCTCTACCACTAAGCAACACCCGCATTACGCAAATAAACATGTCTTCAACTGACAATAATAAATTATATCAGCCTTAGATGTATTCGTCAATACTTTTTCGACATCTTTTAAATGAACATTTTTCACTAAATGGCTATTATTTCACCTTTAACATTACCATTGTCTATATATAGCATTCCTATACTCTTTGACGTACCTGCCCTAGGCAAGGTAGGACTTCCTGGATTTAGAAAAAGAATTCCATCATATTCTATAAGTGTAGATGTATGACTATGCCCAAATAATGCTACATCTGCATTAAGTTCCTTAGTTTTATAGTATATATGGCTTAATCCTTGCTTTACTCCATACTGGTCTCCATGAGTCATGAATATCTTCTTCCCTTTAAGTTCAATAATATTTTCATGGGGTGTATCATTATCATAAGGGTCACTGTTTCCTCTTATGTTTAACATTGTAATATTAAAAGCTTCTTTTATAGCCTTTGCATCCTTTGTATAATCACCAAGATGCATAATCATATCAATTTCATCTATCTTTTTCAGTGCATTTATACACTCTTGAACATATCCATGTGTATCACTTATTATTCCTATCTTCATTCCATTCTAAACCTTTCAGCTCTTCTCTTAAATTTTTCAGTGCATTAGCCCTATGACTTATAGTGTTTTTTATTTCCTCACCTAGTTGGGAAAAAGTTTTATCATAGCCATCAGCTATAAATAATGAGTCATAGCCAAAGCCATTTTCTCCTTTTTCTTCTAAGCCGATTTTGCCGCTACATTCTCCTGAGGCTAGCTTTACACTTTTATCCTCTAATACTATTGCAATAATAGTTTTGAACTTTGCTGTTCTTTTCTCAAATCCAACACCTTCTAGTTCTTTTAGTAGTTTTTTTCTATTACTACTATCTGTAGCATTTTCACCACTATATCTGGCTGAATAGATGCCTGGTTCTCCATTAATATTATCTACAAAAAGTCCAGTATCATCGGCAATGACTATGGCATTTACTTGTTTGGCTATTTCTACAGCCTTTTTTATTGCATTTTCTTCTAGGGTGTTTCCGTCCTCTATGACCTTAATTTCACCGCATCCTGCTTCTGTTTTCGAAAGCACAGTAATGGGTAAATCCTTTAATATCTTCTTTATTTCCACTATTTTATGGCTATTATCACTGGAAACAATAAGGGTTTTTTTACTCATTTATTCCTTCTCCCTTGCCTCTATCTATCAGGTCGCTTATCACTTGTCCTAGGGATTGTCTTTGGTGTTCTATGAGCTCTTCATTTCCTTTTTGGCCTAATTCTATTAAGTTATTTAAGTCTTTTAAGGAGAATGGTGATTCTTCTCCAGTTCCTTGAACTTCCACAAAATCTCCATTACCTGTCATGACTATATTCATATCTACCTTCGCATTAGAATCTTCTTCATAGCACAAATCTAATACAGCCTCATTATTGACTATTCCTACACTTACAGCTGACAAGAAACTTCTTAGTGGTATATATGATATGCTTCCTGCTTTATATAGACTGTATAAGGCATCTGCCAGAGCTACAAATGACCCTGTTATAGAGGCTGTTCTAGTACCTCCATCTGCTTGTATCACATCACAATCTATCCAAATTGTTCTCTCACCTATATCTTTTAATATAACCACAGACCTTAAGGCTCTTCCTATTAATCTTTGAATTTCTTGACTTCTTCCTTCTACCTTACCCCTACTGGATTCTCTGATTTTTCTTGTTATTGTTGAACCAGGAAGCATTGAGTATTCTGCTGTAATCCATCCTGTACTAGCACCTTTTAAAAAAGGTGGCACTCTATCATCTATCATTGCTGTACAAATAACTTTTGTTTCTCCCATTTCAATCAATACTGACCCTTGTGGATGCTTTATGTAATTTCTGGTTATCTTAACTTTTCTTAGTTCATCATTATTTCTTCCATCTATTCTATTCATATGTAATCACCTTTCATTTAGATTTACACATATTATTGTTGCCTACTATTAAATATAATAACAGAGAATTTAAACTTTTACCATAGGGTTAAGCAATTTAGCAGTCAGGCTACACAAATATGGTTGTTCGCTCCTCTCACATAAATTTGGTGCTTGGTGCCTTAGGTTAGGTCATAAAAAAACTACCAGCAAAGTGGTAGTTTTTAAAATTCATTTGCAAATACTGGAACAGTTTCTTGAGCCTCAAGCTCTAATCCAGCTTCTTCTATAGTCTTGCCATCAAATAATATCTCTACATATTCTATTTCAGGGAACTCTTTTAGAGTTAGCCCTATATTTTTAGTCATATTATTAAATACTTTTTGATCTTCTAATAGCTCGAAATCATGAGTTATTATATCTATATAGGCAACTCCATTGTATACTTCTACCCCTTGGAATTCTACTCCAATTGGAATATCTGTATAAAGTCCTGATAACTCAGGCGCTCCATCAAATAATGTTTCAAGAGACGTTAGTACATTTGCACTAGGAGCTAATGTTGGTACAGTTACAGGAACATAGTACTCATATTCTCCGTTACTAGTGCCCTTATAGTATACTGTAACCGTTGAACTTCCTGTCCCTAGGTCTTCTACTACATTTATGTCTGTCCTTGCTAATGGATTCTGAACCTTTGTACCGTATTTAAGCTCGGATACTACTTCCCCATCTACCATAAATTGTACTTCTTTAATATTTGAGAACTCAGTTAATGTATATACAACACCTTTTATCATGTTTTCTTCATCTTTTTTTGATTGACTACTCATGATTTGATTATTAAAGTCAACCTTACATACTCCTGTTTCTTCATTAATTGACATTCCAATGATCTCAGTTCCTGCTGGTATCAATGGCTTTAATCCTATGCTACTGATGTCCTCTCTAATGGTTGGGCTATCCATCATGTTTTTAAGGGCAGCCTTAGCTATACCTTCTTCCCAAGGAACTTTTCTTTTTACAGGAACAAGATAGCCATTTTCGTTCTGATAATATAGAACTGTGTTTCTTAAACTAGCATCATCCATTATGTTTTCATATTCATCACTTCTTATGATTTCTATTTCTGGCTCCTCATTAGTTATTAAGTCCTTCATTGTGTCTATTGCCTTACAGCCAAATAGACTAAGTGCTAAACCCAATACTATAACAAATATAAACAGCCTTTTCATATACATTCATTCCCTCCCTTTGCTAAAACTACTTAATAAAGTATATTAGCCCTGAAGGGATACTATGAATACTTTGTTTCTTTCTTTATCCTTAATTATTTCTCTATTATAAATTTTTCTTACTTCTCTATACTATTGAAATAGCTTACTAATCCATTTGCTAATGCTTGGGCTGCCTTTTCATGGTAGTCATCAGTCATAATTATTTTTTCTTCTGCTGGATTAGTAAGGAATCCAAGCTCTGCCAGTGCTGCTACCATATTTGTCTCTCTCACTACAACTAAATCTGATCTTCTAATTATCTCTCTATCTTGTCTATTAAGGCCTAGTAGTAATGCATCCTGTATAGCCTTAGCAAATGGGTATTGATCGCCTTCTTTTGCCTTGCCATCATAGGCAGGGCAGTATAGGGTCTGTACTCCTGCCACACTACTTTTTCCATTTGCATTAAAGTGAATGCTAATAAATGCATCTGCATTGTTTCTATTGGCAATTTCCGCTCTTTCTTGAAGAACTATAAACTCATCTGTACTTCTAGTTAGTATAGTTCTAAATCCTAGTTCTTTAAGGATTTTATCAAGCTTAAGAGCTACACTCAAGTTCATGTCCTTTTCTTTTACCTTAGTGTTAGGACCAATGGCTCCTGGATCTTTTCCTCCATGTCCTGCATCTATTACAATAAGCTTAGCTCCACTATTTTCTTCTATCTTTTTGAAAGAAATCTCAACTATATCATCTCTTGAATCTGAAAGTACCTCATACTCAATTTTTGACTTAAAATATAGTTTTATTATCTTATATTCTTCATCTTCGTCAACTGTAATTTTTGTGATGCTGTCATCATTTAATATCAAAGTACCTTGATCTATATCTATATTCTCTTTTTTAACTTTTAATTCTATCAGATTGCTGTTTTCATTGTAATCAACAAAATATTTTGTTTTTTTCTTAGCAAATACTTCTATTAATCCTTCATTCTCGTTACTATTTGAGTAAGTAATATTCTCAAAGACGGTATCATTTAAGGAAACTAAATCATCCACAAAAATAGTCATCTTGTTTTCTCCCTCATCTATGAGAATATTAGGGATTTCAATGTTTTCATTTAAATCTAGTACTACTCTTACAATATTTTCTTGGTTGTCTTTGGAAAATTCCGGGACGTATTGAGATGAACGAATAGCTTTAAGAAACTTCGAATTGACATCCAGACTAAGACTGTTTGTCCAAAGTTTGGAATCAAGCATATCAATGACTATTCTATTAGGATCAGTCAAAGTGAACATATTATATTCAAATTGCTCTGAGGTTTTTATAACTACAGCCTCATTGCCCTGTACCTTTTCTGAGCTAATATCTTGTACATTATTTAAGAAGGATATTGTTATAAGTTTATTGTCATCATAGGAACTAATATCATATCCAATATGGTTCTCTAAGTCTATTACCATTCTTACCGTATTAGGTTCACCAGGAAGTTCTGCCATTCTAATATATTTAATTGGATACTTATTTACTTCTAAATTAACTGTTCCATTTGAATCTAACATTGACTCATCGCTAATATCTAATTTGCTATTATGTACATCTATAATTAGCCTATATGGCTCTATTTGGTACTCTTCTCTATATTTTATTTCCCCTGTGGCTATAAGGCTAATCCTTGGTCTAGCTTCTGTAGAATTTTCTACTATTATGCCAGTGATCTCAATTTTTGAACTAGTAATAATGCCTGTGGTAGTGCTTTGATCCCATTCTACTGTACATCCAAAAACCTCTGATACAAACCTTAATGGAACCATAATCCTGGCATCATTTACTAAAATAGCCGGTACACCATAGGGTATTTCTTGACTCTCTCCATTAACTAAAACCATATTGCTGTTTACCTTCAATATAATTTCTTGATTTTCCGTTTTAACCCTTGCTTCTTTAGTTTCTTGATTCCAACTTACTTCAGCCCCCAGGTGGTCACCAATAGACCTTATTGGAACTAGGGTTCTGTCATTAAGAATTATTGGAGGTATGTCAGTCTCAATAGGCTTTCCATCAAATATAACATTTGCTGTAGGTACATCTGCCTTTTTTCCATTAACACTAACATTTACGAAATTTTGCGACAAGGCAAATACGCCTGCGCTATTTCCTATTAACATAATAAACACCATAAAAGCTGCAACTATTTTCTTCATATCTTACCCCCTAAAGCTTCAAATGTTTTGCGATTATGTATACTTGTTTTCTGATTAATTCAACATAAGTCAACAATTTTCACTGATGTGTATAGTATATATATATCATTTCGCGAAATATTATGTCAATCGATTTGGGGTTTTGTAATATTCTTTTAATATACCAATAATAATAGGAAATCGTTCATATAAATATATAAACATAGTAAAGTAGTAAGCTAAAATAAAATACTAAGCTAATAAATTTGTGTAAAGAGACTGCTAACCGTAAGTGTGTATTTTATTTAAGCTTCGGTTAGCCTCACTAAAGTACTTTATACAACTCATCACTATCAGGAGACTCAATTTCTTTTAGTTCTCCCTTGACTTGAGCTAAAATATCCTTTTCTGTTATTTCGCCTATAACTGATGACTCTATGCCATTTTGGAGAAGTTCTTTTTGGATATTATCTATCTTTTCTACTGATGCTACTACTATTAAGCTGCCACTGGATATTAACTTAAATGGATTGATATTTAATACATTGCAAATTTCTCTTGTAGATTCCTTTAATGGTATGAAGTCTAGGTTAATTTGAACTCCTTTGTTTATTGCAACTGCAGTTTCCCATACAGCTCCTAATACTCCACCCTCAGTAATGTCATGCATATAAGGGACTCCTATATGTCCACATATCTTCCCTTCCACTACTATGCTTATTTTATCTATTAGGGACTTTCCTTCATCTATACGATGCTGTGGTATTAAAGCTTTTAGCTTTTCTTCTAGCTCATTTGCTATTATGGCTGTTCCTTCTATGCCTGCGGTTTTAGTAATAAGTATTTTATCTCCTACTTTAGCCTCTTTTGGATTTAACATATTTTTCTTTGGTTGTTTTCCTATTACAGTAGTTGACACAATTAATCGGTTCACTGCATCTGTAATTTCAGTGTGTCCCCCTATTATTTCAACTCCTAGCCCTGATGCTATTTCATTTGCATCTTCCATTACTTTTTCTAAATCTTCCTCTGTGCTACTAGGAGGAGCTAATATGGTCATGAGTAAGCCTATTGGTTCTGCTCCATTAGATGCTACGTCATTGCATGAAATATGAACAGCAAGCTTCCCAATATCTTTAGTGGCTCCTGTAATAGGGTCAGTAGAAACAACACAAACATTGTCTCCAAGGTCTAGTACAGCACAGTCTTTTCCTATTCCAGCACTAGTTAGCACTTCATTTCTTTTATAGCTGATATTTGAGAATACTATTTCTTCTAGTACTTCATTAGGCAATTTCCCTATTTTCATTTCTTATTCCCCCTTATAAAGCTCCAAACATTCTTTAACTGTCATTATCTTATGATCTGAAATTATTCTTAAAATGGTTATATCCTCAGGTTTTATATCATGAAATATCATAACCTCAGCATCATACCCTTCTTCTTTATCACGTCTAGCTATTAGGTTTTCACTAAAGCTTAATGATGTAGTCCAATAATCTTCTATGGCTTTTTTTCCTTCTTTATTTACATAATTACCTGCTTCTTCAAATGATTTTACGTCCTTTAATATAAATGGTTCATATATTCTATTTGCTAAGTTTTCATTTGCAATCCAGCATTTGTCCCTATCTATTTTTAGTGACAAAAGAACTGTATGAGAATGCCATGAGTGAGTCTCATTGTAGTTTAGGCTGGCAAATATAGCCTTTTCTCTCCTAACCCAAGCAGGTATACTATCAGGCTTTAGTGAGCTAATAAACTTATGGAACTCCAAATACATTGTACGATAAGTAGATTTATCCTTATACTTAATTCCATTCTTTAGTATACTGTCTAAATCTGTAATGCAAGCTATATGATAAACATGGCCTGTTTCAGTGTAATTAGGAAAAAGTGTAATTTCCTCACCTTCTTTCAAATAAGTCTTTCATTATTATAGAATATCACATAATGACATAAAACTAAATCTGTAAGAAAAGCTTTAGTTAAAAAATAATACTAAGATCATCTGGGCAAAATAAATCATATTTAATTCTTTACATAATGCTTAAAGGGAGGTATAAATAATGACTATAAACTGCTCTGAAAAATGTCTTTATGAAAATGAGGGAATATGCACACAGAATCGAATGATTATCTCATCAGGAAATATATCCTCTGGTTGCCCATACTTTAGGGATAAGAAAGAATCCAATATAAAAGATAATAGCAAAATCAACTAAGAATTTTTTGACTAATTCCTTTTATAAGCAGCTTAACTACAGTTCTACAATATTATTCTGCTTTTTCAATTAGTTTATTCCTTACAAGAGAACTGCTCTAAAATAAAAGAAGGAGTAACACTAACTACCTATTTGGTAATTATGCTAGGCTCCTTCTTTGTTAAGCTTCTGTTTATTTCAGCTATTCTAATGTATAGAAGATAATTCTTGGATTATCATTGTACTATAGCAACAAATTCTGCTCCAGTTATTATTTTTATTCCAAGCTCTCTAGCCTTGTCTGCCTTAGAACCTGCTTCTTCTCCAACAATAACATAGTCTGTTCTTTTGCTTACGCTTCCTGAGGCCTTGCCTCCCATTTTTTTAACTAAAGACTCAGCCTGACTTCTACTATATCCTTCTATTGTTCCTGTTATGACCACTGTTTTATCAGTGAATATGGTTTCTTCTATAATCTCTTCATGTTCATAAATAATATTGATTCCCTCTGATAATAGCTTATTAATACTGCTAACTATTTTTGAATCATGGAAAAACTCAATTATACTATTTGCTACTATATCTCCAATATCAGGCACTTTCACAAGCTGTTCATGGCTTGCTTCCATTATTCTTTCTAAAGAATTGAATTCATCAGCAAGATCTGTAGCTGTTTTTTTCCCTACATTAGGTATTCCTAAGGCATATACGAAGGAAGCTAATGTGCAATTTTTACTCTTTTCAATTGCATCTAAAAGATTTTGTGCCTTTTTAGGTCCAAATCTTTCTAGATTCACTATATCCTCAAGTTTAAGCTCGTATAGTCCAGGTATGTCCTTTAAACTAATCTCTTCAAAAAGCTGAGAAGCAGTCTTTTCACTAAAGCCCTCTATGTTCATAGCATTTCTGCTGGCATAGTGAACTAATCTTGACACTAGCTGGGGCTTACAGGATAGTGAATTAGGACAAAATATATGCACTCCTTCCTGCACAAGGTCACTGTCACATGCAGGACATTTCTCAGGTCTTAATATTTCTTCTATGTCCACTTGATCTTCTTCTACGGTTCCCATTATCTCTGGTATAACGTCATTGGACCTTCTCAACCATACCCTGCCGCCTATGGAAACTTTTTTCCTTTGGATATCGTCCCAATTGTTAAGAGTGGCTCTTTTTACCGTAACTCCGCCAATATCAATAGGTTCTAAAAGGGCTGTAGGTGTTACCTTTCCAGTTCTTCCTACATTCCATTCTATGTCTAAAAGCTTTGTAGTTACTTCCTCTGCCTCAAATTTATATGCTATTGCCCATCTAGGAAATTTTTGTGTATAACCTAAAGCATCTCTGGTTCTCATATCATTTATTTTTATTACCAATCCATCAGTAAGTATGTCTAGGCCTTTTCTATCTTCTTTTACTCTCTCAATTTCTCCTATGACTTCCTCTATACTGTTCAGTAATTTGAAATATTTATTTACTGGAAATCTATTCTCTTTTAGGAATTCTATCATCTCTGCATGAGTATCAAAGCTAAGTCCCTCTGAGTAACCTATGTTATAAAAATAGCCTATTAGATTTCTTTCAGCTGTTACCTTTGGATTAAGATTTCTTATGGCACCTGCAGCAGCGTTTCTTGCATTTTTAAGAGGTTCTGATGCCCTCTCATTATATTTTTTAAGTGCAGAAAGTGGCATTAATCCTTCCCCTTGCACTTCAATGGTACCCTTATAGTCTACACTAAGTGGTATGGATCTTATTGTTTTAAGCTGAGGTAGAATTGCTTCACCAATAACACCATTTCCCCTAGTAGCTCCCTGAGCTAGATTGCCATCCTTATAAGTTAAATTGATAGTTAGCCCATCAAACTTTAACTCCATTACATAGGTTGGCTGTGGTAGCTTTTCACTTTGCTCTAAGTTATACTGCTCTATTAGTTTCCTTACTCTTTGATCCCAGCTTCTAAGCTCTCCATAGCTTTGTCCCTTATCTAAGCTCCAAAGGCTTCCTAAATGTCTATGCTTTTCAAACTTTTCAAGTGGTACCCCTCCAACTCTTTGAGTAGGAGAATCTGACAGTATTATGCCAGTTTTACCTTCAAGCTCTATTAATTCGTCATAGAGCACATCATATTCTTTATCGCTAACCTTTGGACTGTCTAATGTATAATAATTGTAGCTAAGCTCGTTTAGCATATCCACTAGTTCTTTTATTCTGTTTTGCTTATCCAAATAATTCACCTTCCTTAACCAATTACTTCTATAGGTGCAAAAGAAAGCATTAGTTTTTTTATGCCCTGACTATTAAATGCAATTGTAATTTCTTTATCATTGCTTAATTCCTTGATTTGAACCACCGTACCTATACCCCAAGCCTTGTGATTAATCTTTGAGCCAGGTTTAAGCTCTAGATTTGAAGTTACAGGAGTTTTTCTAGTGTTCTCTATAGTGTATCCAGCAAAGTATTTTGGAGACATATTAGTTTTTTTCCTAGTATTTACTTCAGTATCAAATTTTCTAGCTGTTATTGAAGTGGGGCTTTCTTCTGTCTCATTTAAGTCCTCAGTAAGCTCATCCGGTATTTCTCTTAAAAATCTAGAAGCAGAGTTGACGCCTGTTTTACCGTAAATCATACGACTGTATGCCCTTGTCATAAATAGGATTTCCTCTGCTCTAGTGATGCCTACATAGCAGAGCCTTCTCTCTTCCTCCATATCATCTTCATTAAAATATGCTCTAGATGACGGAAATAAGCTTTCCTCCATTCCAGTCATAAATACTACCGGAAATTCAAGTCCCTTTGCACTGTGAAGTGTCATCATAGTTGCTGTATCTCTATCTGTGTCATCTGTCTTATCTAAATCAGAAAGCAATGAAATATTTGCAAGGAATCCCTCCAGGCTCTTATCTTCACTAGTTTCCTCAAAGCTTACAACTACAGATAAAAACTCTCTAATGTTTTCTATTCTAGATTCTGCCTGTATGGTTTCTTCCTTTTGTATTTCTTCTATATACCCAATTGATTCAATTAAATTTTCTATTAACTCTGTTACTGTGAATATTTCCTTCATAGCCATGAACTTTCTAATCATTGTAGAAAAAGAACTTAGGCTGTCTTTAGCTCTTTGAGTAAGTCCTGGAATTTCATCACATTCTAACATTACTCCAAACATACTGTCCTCTTTTTCTAAGCTATATTGCTCTAGTTTATCTAAGGATGTCTTTCCTAGTCCTCTTTTAGGTACATTTACTATTCTCTTAAATGCATAATTATCTACAGGGTTCTGAATAAGTCTTAAATAAGCTACTATATCCTTTATTTCTTTTCTATCGTAGAATTTATGTCCTCCTACTATTTTGTAAGGGATATTAGCTTTTAAGAATGCTTCCTCTATTACACGTGACTGCGCATTTGTTCTATATAATATTGCAAACTCTGATAGCTTTCTATCTTCTTCATCAGATATTTCCTTAATTTTGTCTACTATGAAATTTGCTTCTTCATGTTCATTGGCACCGCTAAAGTTCTTGATTTGACAGCCTTCGTCGTTTGCAGTCCATAATCTTTTACTTTTTCTACCTTCGTTGTTTTCTATTACTTGGTTGGCTGCATTTAATATTGTTTTTGTAGAACGATAGTTTTGCTCTAATTTAATGACCTTTGCATTTTTATAATCCTTTTCAAAGTCTAGAATGTTTCTGATATCAGCACCGCGCCATCCGTAGATACTCTGGTCATCATCGCCCACCACACAAATATTAACATGTTTTTTTGACAATAGATTAATGAGTATATATTGGGCTCTATTAGTATCTTGATATTCATCAACTAATATATATTTAAATTGATCCTGATAAGATTCAAGTATATCTGGAAATTGTCTAAATAATTCTATGGTTTTATTGATTATATCATCAAAATCTAGTGCATTATTAGCCTTAAGCTTTCTTTGAAAAAGACTAAATATTTCACCTTTTTGTCTTTCTCTGTAATCCCCATAATTCTGGTTTATGTAGGTATCTGGCTCTACTAGGTTGTCTTTTTGTGAACCTATAAAGCTCAACATTGAAGCAGGCTCATAATTTTTTTCATTTAGATTTAATTCCTTTATACAGTCCTTAATTAAAGTCTTTTGATCTGTTGTATCAAAGATAACAAAATTACTTCCATAGCCAAGCTTCTCAATATTTGTTCTTAGTATTCTTACACATATTGAGTGGAATGTTCCAGCCCATATATATTCAGCCTTGTCCCCAATTAGTCTTCCGATTCTTCCCTTCATTTCATTTGCAGCTTTATTGGTAAATGTTAGGGCAAGTATATAATATGGTCTTACTCCTTTTTCTTCTATAATATAGGCTATTCTATGAGTTAAAACTCTAGTCTTTCCGCTTCCTGCGCCAGCAAGGACTAGTAGTGGCCCCTCTGTATCCAACACTGCTTCTCTCTGCTTATCATTAAGTCCATCAAGAAAATTCATCAATAGGTTGCTCCTTTCATATCTCTTCTCTTCTCACTATTATATAGGAAAAACATAGCACCCTCAACTATTTAAGTTTGAAGGTGCTAAAAGTCATATAATATCTAGTTAAATTCTTCTTTGAAATTAAAATAACGTGTCCTAGTGCTAATCAATTGATCTCATTTTCTCTTGCCATGATTTAATTATCATATGAAAGCCTATCAATGGCCTCTTCCCCGTATTTTATGATGTCATCTGTTAGTTTATAATCAGTCCCTTTTAGAGCATTCATATATCCTCTCAATTCTTCTAGTAAGGCACTTTCCTTGCTCTCTATGGCAACTAAGTAAGCGTTTTTGGCTTCAGATACCATTGTATTTGTATTGTAATCAAATAGAGGAGTATTGGCTAACCCATTAAATATAAAGTACACATATCTATTATAGAGCTCTTTTATATCATCAAGCTTTGCAGAATCCTTATACTCATTGATAAATTTTTCTTGGGTTAGGGTCCTATTTAAAAACTCATCCCAAGTAACGACCAAGCCTGCATCCTTTGCTGGAGCTTCATCTGATTCTGTAGACATTATTTCAATATACTCCTTCATATCATCTGTCACATAGTTACTGTATTTCTTGAAAAAGCTATAATCAATAATTGGAAAATATGATGCCTCAACAGTTTCTACCTTATAACCTAAACTCTTTGCTTCTGTTACTAGTTCTTTGATTGATTCATCTTCAATATCTTTTAAGTCATTTATATCTTCTATTGATTTGTTTAAGCTTTGAAACCTTTCTTGTGTTTCTTCATTATAGTATTTATTATCTAGGGTAGCTAGATAATCTTTCTGAGCTTTTTCAAATATTTCTACCATTTGAGTTGAATCATCCTTTGTAACCTTTGAAATGTTGACATCTAGGTATTTAAAAGCTTCAGGAAGCTTTGCCTTATTCTTGACAATTTCCTTTAGTTGATCAATTATTTCTTTATCATCTGTCTTTGTATCCTCATTTTGTCCTTGCTCTACCTTATTGCCATTGTCTAAGTTGTCTCCACTGTTTTGTCCATTGAAATTTGTACATCCTATTAGTATTGAAAGTGATAATGCTAATATGACAATTCTTATTTTTTTCTTTGCCACTTTTCTTCCTCCTAAAAAACAGTATATTTATATAGAAACCTTGTTTGTCTAAACTGTATCTGTTTCTTTATAGAATAGACGATAGTCTATAAAAAAATGTTCCTACTAATTTTTGTAATGTCTGTTGGAAAGCATATAAGACCTTTAACTGCAGGCTGCATCAGTTTCATTCGCTCATTTTATACACTCTTACTCCCCCACTAAACAAACCATAATTTCTTAAGGATGCACTTATTGTATCACCTGAGTGAGCCGCACATATTAGATCGTCCTTACCATAGTCAATTATTATTAATGTATGAAAAGGTCTACCATTACTATTAAGTAGAGATACTGCATCTCCCCTAGCTCCATATTTAAGTACCTGCTTAAATTTTGAATTGTCACTGAAGCATGACCTGTCAAAGTTTTTATAAGAAACAGCCTTTTTCATCCAATAATGTCCAAATGCATCTGCACCCCTCCAAGTTGAAGATATTTTGTCTACATCCCAAGCACGGTTTGATCTACAAAACCAATTGCTAAAATTATTAGAGTTCATACCTGCCATAAGCTTCCCACCAGCATGTAATGCTTGAGAAGCAAAGTTGGCACAATCTCCTCCCTTGCCTACGTAGCTAGGATATTTACCTGTATTATAGTTAAAAGCATAGGTTTTAGCATATTCTATGGTCTTCCATGGAAAATATTCAGATCTAGTAATTATTTCTTTCCTAGCTTTCTTGAAGGATATGTTATCCACATTATCTAATAAAGAATATCCTCCTATATAAGAATCCACTATGGCAATATCAATACTTTTATCCTTAAATATGTCTGAATAAAATCCTTTCAATAAATGTAGGTTCATTTTCCAATTGGAGATAGATGTTTCCTTATTAAATATTTTAGCAATAAGCCTTGTAGCATACTCCTCCTCATAGATCATGGTTCTGTATCCCTCTATTTCTTCTGCATTTGGAGTTTTATTATTTTCAGGATTTAATTCTATTAAAGTGCTATTCTTGTGTTTTTTATTAAGAGCATATTTATAGAGTCTTTCTATATACCTTGAATCCGCTTTTTTTCCCTGTACTTTATGGCATATTTCCTTAAACAACTCTTCCTTAGTCAGCTTTTTCTTTAAAACTGAATCTTTTCTAATACCTAGAAGCAATAGTTTGTTCTTCATAAGCAGCTTCCTCCATTACTTTTCTTTCATTTTATGCAGAGGAGGAATAAAAAGGGACATATTGAAGTTTATATTTCCAATATATCCCCTTGATAGTTTATGCAGTTTGTTTTCTTTTCTTTGCAAAGGCAAGTATTG
Organism: uncultured Tissierellaceae bacterium; assembly: GCA_964519585.1. GTDB lineage: Bacteria > Bacillota > Clostridia > Tissierellales > Tissierellaceae > CAZFIO01. The sequence goes on along the minus strand of CAZFIO010000004.1, from coordinate 11,137 downwards.
CCCCTAGTGCTATAGATAGCATTGCCGCTGCTATTATTCTATATTCTGATGGTAGCCAAAATGTTAAGGTATGTGCTGGTATCCAAAATATTGGTATTGTTTTTAAAACAACAAATGAAATAAAGCCTCTCCAATCTATTCTTTCTATGACCTTATTTAGGGATGCTTTGCTACCTTTGTTCTCGTATTTCATATCTATATAGGTATCTGTAACCCTATGAACAGCCATCATTGCAGGTCCAAATGTCATGTTAGTTGCTGCACTTGTAAAGAAAGCAGATATAAGTCTAGAATTACTTTTTGGAAGTAGTCCACTAGTCATTGCACTCTGAACTCCATTTTGGAATATGGCAAAAAACAATGTAATTGCCATACCTAGAAATCCCCAAATAAATGCCCTATATACTATTCCGCAAGGCATTTTCCAATTACTTGTGGTTATTCTTATTGCTAAGAGTTCTCCCATAGTTGCTAATACAAAAAATTTAATAAATCCGCCAATATAAACATGCTCTCCAGTGAATTTAATAAATGCTTTCCCAGTTAAAGGTGATAACATAATAAAAACAAATAATATCAGTGCTAAAGCCCATAAAACATCTCCCTTTTTCAAGCCCTTTCCCCCTCTATAATTTATGGAATACAAGCATATTATAGCATAAGAACTCTAACACAATCTACATATTGATACATCTTAACCCTATGTCTAAAAATCTTTGATTCTTTTATTACTTACCATTTCATCAAAATCAAGGTTTGGAATCAGTTTGCCAAGGTGTCACTTGGCTTCTCTACTCAGATATTGCTAATTCTTCATTTAGCATATAGAAAATTTTACTTACTCCTTTATGCCAATTTTCATCCTCTGCATATTTTCTATTAATCCATTGGATTGGGTCTATGTCGCTAGGCCTGTCTTTACTTAGATTTACTAGTGTTAGGGCTGCTATTTTTGACGAATCTAATATATTAGTATTATAATCAACCCAGCTACCGTAAACATTAAAAGGATTATTAGCTATCCTATCAGCGTACTCGTGTGATCTTGGGACAAATCCCTGCTCTTGACCTACAATAGCTATCATTAAAATTGGATTTATGTCAAACTCCTGAGCTGTACTTACTATTGCAGATAAATATGGTTCGTCAGCTAACCTTGAATTTCTACCGTTTAACCATGCTCTCAACTTTTCAATTTCAATACTTTTATACTTGAGCTCTAATGGCAATTCGTTAATATCCCTAGTTTCCATCACAACTATTTCATCTGCGGCCACTATTTCTACTATCTCTTCCTTCTTATCCTTTATAGGTTTAGGCAGAATCAATAAGGCTATAAGAAATCCACATATGGCTATACCAATATACTTATTCAAAGCTTGTCTATGTACTGGCAAATTAGAAATTTCTCCAACATCTTCACTTTGAAGGAGTATGTCTTTAGGTTCAAGCTGTATATCCTTGATCATATATTCTGTATCTAACTTTTTTATTTCATCAATAATATGTATGAGCTCTTCCTTTGTCACTTCCATATTATGTGCTTCCTGTATCCAAGCACACAAATTATTGATACAATCTTCCTTATCTTCACAAATATCTGCAAATGCATATAAAACCTCATCTGTAGTAATCAAGAAAGAGCTTTTGTGAACTGAATTGTCAATGATAATTTGTCTTATCTTATCCCTGTAATCTGTATCAAATTGAATCAAATTATTATCTATAATTTTATGTATTGAATTAACTAGCAGAGTAGAAGCCTCACGTGATGATAGGTTAGGATGCTTCTTAGATATGTAATTTCTTAGAGCTGAAATATTCTCAGCGCTAACCATTACCTTTTGTTTAAGTTTTTCTAACAGATCCTTCATAAACCTTCCACCTCATGAAACTTTTAGTATCTTCTTTTATTTACCATAATTATATCAAAATATAATACTCTGTAAACAATACAATGATAATCAAACTGTCTTATTAAAGACCTAATTGTGAAAGTCACTTATATAGCGCTGAAATAAAAAGGCTAAGAGATTATAATTCATCTCTTACCAGATAACAATGAGAATATTTATAAATTTGTAACCGATAAAGAAGCAGCTATAAAATTGGCTCACAAGGGTTATTTCTGCTATCGAAAGAGAAAAGCAGCCATGACTGGCTGCTCAAGTTTTACTAGTTCTTGCTAGAATGCTCTCTGGTTTACAAAAAATCGCTCGAGGATAAGGGAAGTTTCTGTACGGCTAGTTGCCCCTAGCGGGTCTAATATCCCCTGACCCCTTCCTCTAAACAAGCCCCTATCTATAGCCCATGATAGGGCCTCTCTCGCCCAATCAGATATAATTCCCTCATCTGTGAAATGGGATAAACTGGCTCTCTCCCCACTGATGAGGCCCTGACTGATGAGACCCTGATAGCTGGCATAATTTTTTATAATTACAGCCATTTCTTCTCGGCTAACCAGATTATTGGGAGCGAACTGACTAGAATTATAACCCTTTACAATTCCCACTGATGCGGCCCAGTTTACTGCCTGCATGTAATAACTATCGGCTGGGACATCGCCAAAGACAGAGTCATCCCCATCTATTTCTGGTCGTCCAGCTGCTTCGTATAATAGCTCGACCAATACTGCTCTAGTCAGCTTGTCTCTTACACTTTGACCCCTTTCAACCAGTCCCCAGCCACTCTCAATACCTTCTCCCACTAGACTCAGATTGTCTGCTCCTGCAAATAAAATGGCCCTAATTTCAGCCGGCTCTAGACCAGGATTATCCATGAGAATTTGTGCAACAAGTCCTGCCACATAGGCACTAGCATAGGAGGTCCCGCTCGCTCGACCAGGTTCAAGAGCATTTTTATTAGTCACTGTCGCTAGATTTACGCCTGGGGCTAGAACTGATAGACCCTGTCGCTGGGAGAAATCTGCCACTTGCCAACTTCCTGACACTTGGGCAGATGTCTGTCCCTGACCTGATAAGCTAGACCCTTCTGCACGCCACTCGGCTGCACCTACACCGATTACTGTGGAGTAGGAGGCTGGGTAATATGATCGTTCAGGATATTTTATATTATCATTACCTACAGCCGATACAATGACAACTCCCCGCTCCTCAGCATAGTCAACGGCCTGGCCTAGTTCCGGATTATCTTCTATAACACCCATACTAATATTAATGACCCGACAGCCATAGATATCAATAGCATCATAAATAGCCTGACTCATGACCCTGACATCTGCCTTCTTAACCAGGCCAGAGGGATACCTATCAACAGTCACCAGGGGCACAGCTTGAGCTTGGGGGCAGGAGCCCGCCAGCCCCAAACTCTCAGAACCCAAAACCATACCAGCCGTCGCCGTCCCATGTCCATCCCGATCTTGGCTGTCTTTGTCTGGAAAGACATAGTTTCTACCAGCTGCTAGCTGCCCCTCTTTGAAGTGCTTGCTAGAAATGCCTGTATCAATAAAGGCAATCCTAATTGGCGCATCTGAATTAGACTGCTGACTTGTCTGAATGGTCTCTTGGGCAAAAGCAGGAAGGGGGACCAGCAAGACAATTATCAAGCACACAAGGCCTATACTTCTTATCCAAGTTAAATTCCCCCGAATGACTCCGCTCACAGCTATCTCCCCCCTTAGAGCATTTTTGCACTTTACTATTAAAAAATTTTCACAAGATTCTTTTTATACATCACTTTTATCTATTTTCTAAAATCATTTATCTATTTTCTAAAATCATTTGTCTAGCAAGCAAAGCGTCTCTTTTCAAGCACTTATTTATAGATTTCTGCAATTAAAGTCTCGATTAATCCCATCAGGACCACACTATTCTCCGCCCGAGTCGCCTTGCCCTTTGGCTGGAACTTACCATCAGGATAACCTTTAATTAGACCCAAGGCCTGGCAATAAGCAATGTCCTCAATCGCCCAATCAGGGATAGCCCCAACATCTGTAAAGGACAAGTCATCGCCGCCCAGAGCAGGTAAATCAATTTCATAGAGACGAATAAACCTAACAATCAAAGCACACATCTGGTCTCGGGTCAATTCGACATTTGGTGCAAAGATACCAGATCCCATACCCATGACTATTTCATTCTCATAGCCCCAAGCTACGGCATCTGCATACCAGGCACTAGCATCCACATCTGTGAAAGTCCCCCCAGCTCTAGCTGCCGGTTCACCAGCCAAACGATGGAGAACAGTTACTAACATTCCCCTTGTCATAGCCTGGTTCGGTGCGAATTGATTATCTCCTACGCCCTTTAAGAGACCGCGGGCTGTCATAAAGTTAATCACAGTCGCTGCCCAATGGTCGATTGTATCCTTAAAAGCAATCCGATTATCTACGAAATAATAAGTCGCATCAGCTGGTGCTTGGAAATAAAGTTTGCCATTTATAGGGGCAGACAGGGCAACGAAGGTCCTGCTGCCATCACTATTGATATAATAAGCGACAAAGGAACTCGAATTAACACCTGTTGGAATACTGGTTTCAACCAGCTCTCCAGTCTCCGCTGTTTTCGTAACAATTACTGTATCTGGATCATAGAGATAGTCTTCATCATCATCATCAGAGCTAGTCGGTCTGAATTCTGCATGGGCAGTCACATTAGTCCCCCGCGGCATCATGAATGTAATCGTCGATAGGCCTGTGTTATCGACTGTAACTCCATCAATAGTCCAACCTGCAAAGGTGTAACCGCTATTAGCCGTCGCCTTTATAGTCACCAGTTGACCCGGTGAATATTGGCCACCACCACTAACCTGACCCCCTGCCGAAGCAGTTACTTTGACCATGCCCTCGTTAGTCTCTGGGCCAAAGCTCAAGACTGCAGTCCGGTGGGCTCCTGTGGCTACTTCTAACATGCCAATCAAAATACCAGTCGCATCATTGCTCAAGGTCACATTTCCATAATCATCAATTTCAGCACTACCATCTGTAACTAGAGACTGCCAACTAATGGTGCTGTCATCACTGATGCGGAAGCTCTGGCCCTCACTGGTGATGCCAGCTAGGGCAAGGCTCTGCTGGCCACCCAGCAAGTCCTCTGGAATGCTGCCATCTGCCATCGAGGCGCCATTGACCAGAATCTCTAAACCCTCTAAGTCGGCCAAGCCCCCGTGGGTCACCCAGACATCCTTGGCTAGGCTATTGCCCCACTCATCAGCAGCAGCAATTGTAAGTTCATGCCTAGAGGCAGAGTGCGGATTAGGTATATTGACCGTAAATTCAAAGGTCCCATCCGCCGCAATTGTGCCAGCTAATTGGCTAACAGTCTTTTTATCTACAATTTTACTGCCGTCAGCATAAATTAGGCTAAAGAGGGCATCAGGATCCGTAATTCCCTTAATAGTCAGGCTACCATTTTTATTGAAAAGACTACCATTGACCGGACTGGCTAGTAGGAGCCGTGGTGGAGTCGTGTCCACTCGGAAAGTGTAATCATGCTTAAAACGATCCCCCTGACCATTGGCGCCTGTTAGAGTTAAAATATGGTCTCCTTCTGCCAAATCTGCCAGTACAATATCCACACTAGAAGTATTTGTGAAAGTTCCTCTGGAGTCCACTAACTCCGATTTCGGTCCAATAATTTGTGTATCATCGAGGACCCATTGGCCGATGACAGCCTCTGAAATTATCGCTGTAAAGTCTATATTCTTGTCCTTGAAAGTCCCCTTTTGTTCAGTCTGGTCAGCTGTAATTGTCACCGTCGGCTTGGTCGGAACTGGTAAGGTTAACCAATTGGACATTACTTCCTGGCCATAAAGTATGCTATCATTCTCTCCATTATTATCAGTGTCTAGTAATTTATAAGGGGTGACACCAGCATAATAGGTATGACCACCAGCTAAACCATGGGTCTGTAGAACACCTGCCTCATCTTCATATTGGTAGGAACCACCAATATTGAAGGTCGTCGCACCAGAGCTTGCTCTATCATAGGTCAGCCCTGCCACATCACTAGGGCCATTATTATCGTAAATAGTCACTAGGTAACCATCAGTCTTGTCATCTGCTGGGTCTCCTATGGTTAAACTATATTCTAGGTTACCTGCTGGAGCAAAATTATTTATCATAGCAGTACCTGGCATATTAATATTAGTATAAGATATTGTATTCTCGCTAAAGAGCAGACCATTGACCTGGTCTTCCTTGGAATAGACTGCCCTAATATAGTAGTCACCTGTTGGTAAATCTGCAGGAAGGTCTAGAGTCGCTGATTTGCTAATAATATCAGCTGATTTATCTAAAACTGTTAGGGCTCTACCTGCCTCAGCCGCAGCCAGGTTATTAGGATCTCCCTTGTCATTAGACTCAGTCAAATAAAAACTAATCTTATCTAGACCAGCAAGATTTGCCCCATCCCAGGTCAGGTTTATTTTATTAGCACCCACATCCACTGTACCATTGACTGATGTTAGCTCTGGTAGTAGGCCTACATTATAGAGCATAACCGTAGAAGTTACTTCCCCAGTCGAAATATACCAATCTTTGTTGTAGTCTAACTCATCGGTCACAGTAAAACTACACACAGCCTGGCCCTTTGCCTCATCATAACTGACATTTGCATTTGCCACTTGGTTAACTGGGTCAGTGTCAGGCTTAGTCTGGTCATAGAAATATAGTGTTAAAGTATCACCAGACATATCCGCATTTGATTTCACCTGAAAAGCATTAGCCTTGGTCTGGGCGTCTTCTTCATCAGCTGCAGCGTAACTAATCTGGACAATAGCTGCATTATTGTTGCTGTCCTGGACTCCTAGATTAAATTTATGTAAATTGTCATCAGGATCAGTCCACAGGCCCGCTGCCATCAAGCGTGGTAGGTCAGACGATTCTAACACTTGGGCCGGTCCGATTGGACTAATATTAGTACCAAAGCTGGCATAAAGGGTCTGGCCACGGTCTTCATCATAATAGATCGGGATATCATCATGGCTCATTAGATTCGGGAAGGTCGGCTGGGCCATTTGGTCACCACTTGTAAAGTCAACTCCATCCTGACCCCAATAATAGGTGACTCCATAGCCAATACCTAGAATCTTAAAGCCACCCCAAATTTTGTCATTGTTAGCGCCTAAATCAACACCCAGCAGGGTCATACCTCCCACTACCGGCACTGACTTTGGCACACCCAGGATGGCATAGATATATATTTCAAAGAAGAAATCCTGATAACCCTCACTGAATAAGACAATATAACCGCCACCCTTGATTACGCCCTCAAAGAAATCCACAGAGATTGAGGCCTGTAAATCAAAATCTGGATACCATTCCAGACCCAGCGAGATACTTTCAATCGCCTTTAGAGCTCCTAGAATTTTCAAATCCTTGGCCTCTAGGCTAATACCAGTTAGGCCCAGGGATATGTCAGCACGGCCATCCATTACCTGAATAATGCTAAAACTAACCGAAATTAGTAACTTGAGTGGGGGCACCGACTGGGTCATGAAGATGGTATCGTAGATGTTAGACAGACCACCGCCACCACCTGTAATCCAGACTACCCCACCGCCATCAATATTTATACCCGGCTTGAATCCACCCACATAGAAATATATCTCATCAGGTACAGGTATATCATTATGGCTCTTGAATTTTAGCCTGGCCTCCATCTGCATAGTCGGCAGTTCCATACTGCCCTCAAAGCCAAAGGACCAATCATTGATTGTATTTACCTCTAACTCTCCGCTAATTTCCGGTAAGCTATCAATCATATTCTGCACACCGATAGCCACTTTGAAGTGAAAGCCGATAAAACCCTGGCCACAGCCAAAGAGGATATCCTCCACCATTACGGCAGCGCTAACACCCTTTTTCTCAGGTTCTTCCTCGTCCACATCTTCAAAATCAAAGAGTTTATTGGCATGGTCTTGGGAATAAAGGTGTGCCCGTAAATCCTGAGATGTATCATAAAAACGATATATATCCTGAATCTTGGACCAATAGGTGATTTTTGGGTCATCATAAGGGTCACCCGGCACAGCCTTGAGAAAATTCAGAGATAGGCTAGCCGAAAAGGACAAAACCCTACCGATTTCATCGCCATCATCATCCTGCATGACACCTAGCTCGCCATAGGCTAATTTGAAAACCATTCCAGCCAGGGTTTGACCTGCTCCATAAATAGAAGGCCAGACCAAACGAATTGTATTGTCATTAAAATTCTCTGTCCGCTCCCCATTTTCATCATAAGGCCGCAGAGAAAAGCTCTCCCCCTGGGATATTTGGGTCAAAATCGACTTGCCCGTCCAGATAGAGGTCCTGGCATTACTGGTCAGGAGTTCACCGTCAAATTCTACATTTATCGACGAAGTCTTAAATCCATCTGGGGTCTTGTAATCCTCATAATAGACCAGCATACTGCCGCCCTCAAAATCCATAGCACCATTAATGCTAATGGTGTTATCTACCTCATATTCCCTGGTCGAGGGGTCTAGGGTCTTAGTGCTGACAGCGCTATAATAAGTGTATTCTTTTGTGTCTTTGCCGTCCTTGCCACTATAACTTACATATTTGTCAGCCGTAAATTCTCCTCGGAAAATCAAGAGAATCTCCTCATAGTCTCCCTTATCTTTAAATTCATTAAAGTCCTCTTCACTTACAAAACTCTCCAACCTATAAGCAGGCGGCCCTGTGAAGACCTCATTTCTAACCTCAGAGCCCTTCTTATTATTGTATTCTACGACAGAGAGAATGCCGTAGCTGTCATTTCTATATTTAGGGTCCTCGGACACGACAAAGTTGAGCTGAGGTCCTGTTTGTTTCTGGTCCTTGGCCGGGACTAGTCCAGCACTGACTGCTGCATCAGTCCACTCCAGTTGTAGGAACCAGCTTCCAGGGGCTAACTTTATCTCATCAGTTAGGGCCAAATCCAAGACCCCATCATTGATGGTAATCAGATTATGGGCTATCTCTAGGCTTTGCTTTTTATCATGACTGTAGGCCTTGAACTGCCAATTAGCCCGGTCGGTCAGGAGGGTTGCATTAGTCACCGTCACGAAGAGATGACGGGTCCCCGAAGCATAGACGATATTAGGTGTCATCGAAGCAAAGTTGACCTTGGGCACATCTCCATCACTACCCGGTAATAAGATATAGATTACCTTTTCACCCAGGAGTTTATCTGTACTGAGTTCGCCAGAAGTAGCAGACACATCATAGACACCAATGGTAATACGCTCATAGGCAGCTTGGTCACTAGCCCTAGCCTGGAAATAAATTTCCTTATTGATGGGCTTGCCTACCTGAACATCAGCATAGCTGATATTGAGTGACTTGTAAGAGTCGTAATCATAGCCCGCCATCACCTGGCCAGAATCGTCCAAAACCCGGAGATTAGATGTAGTTTGAATTGCTAGGGCCACATTTTTCAAAGGCTGGGCTCTATCACTAGCATAATTTTCAAAACTAACACCAGCTACAAAATCAGCTACTCCCACATCGACTAGTGACTTGTAGCCATCCTTCTCATCATTTAAGGCCAAACGCAAGGGGGCTACCACATCAACGGCCACACTATTAGCTGTCGATACATTATGACGGGAATAGACACCGTAATAGCTAATTAAACTCTCCAGCCCACCCCCAGCTGCCACACTACCCAAATCGTAGTAAAGGGCATAGGCACTGTCAGCAGTCAGATAGTCATTATAGGGATTGGTATAGTTCAAGCTAGTATCAGGACTAAAGTCAAAGAGGCTGGCAGCCAAATTATTCCAATGACCAAAGGCAACCTGATAAGGCATATCCTCAGATTTATTAACAGAATAAGCCAGGACCTCTGGATCAAAGGGATTATCCATAGCATAGAAGTTCATGGGTATGGTCGCACCCTGGATAATCTTCTCAGCAGTTATAGTTTCAGTAGAGGCGTCCTTGACCACCTGATAGCAGGCATAGTCCTGGTCGCCCAGGCTAGTGTCTAAGAGGAGTCTGGCCTTGATTGAAACAGGCGAGCTGCCATTATTCTGGCTGGCTAGTTGAATCGACACCATGCCATGCTGGCTAGACTCTTTATTCTCTAGGCTCAAGCTCTGGAAGAAGGTCAAATCTCCCACTGACCAAGAGGCCAACACAGGTCCATTTGGACTTTCCTGGACGATGGTAACCCCCTTGTGACTGGGGTCACTAGAATCGCCATACCTACCACCAAAAATATATTCTTCAACCCTAGCTCCACCGTAATCTACTTGATAGGAGACAAAGGAAGTATCAAATTCATCATTATGAAAAAGTAATTTCTTATTATTGTCGGACTTTTTCAAGAGGTCGCCCTCAATTGTATTGACAAGAAAACCCGCATTTTTCTTGGATACTTGGACCTGGACATAGCCATCTTCAATCACGTATGGCTGCAGGTCTGCTGCCATAACCCGCAAAACATCTAAGGGCAATATCGAGGCTAACAGTGTCAAACTAAGCAGACATGAGATAAAACGTTTCATTCCTATATCCTCCTACCTTTCCACATAAAGCAGAGTCCGATAACTTTGTCTGCTCTGACTTATGATATATATGGTATAAAAACCCTCTTGGTCGAGACTAATCTTGCCGTCAACAACTGAAAGACTAGACTTGAAATATTTCATCTGCCCTTCAGTCAGCATACCGCGACGGATTTTTAGACTATAGGGTTCGCTGATCCCCGCTGCAATTTCACGCAGTCCCTCGACAGCCAGGCTATGAGTCCCTAGGGGCAGGACTGTGATTCCGTCTGGCTCAGTGAACTTATCAGCACCGATGATAATCATAGGCAGGTCTTTGCTGATGACCTTGACATAGCGAATAGCCTGACCTTGGTTGAGAGCACTATCTGTCACTGTGTAGGTCACTGGATAGAGGCCTGGACTAGCTAAATTAACAGCACTAGCTAGGTCCTCATAGGACCAGTCTAATTGGTCAATAGAATCCAGATTGTCCCAAACAATTACTCCCGTCTCCATCAGGGCTTGCAAATCTAGAGCTGAAGTCCCCTCTTTGACACTGATGCTGGATTTATCAAAGCTAATCTTGGGTGCCACCTTATCAATGTTACCAACTGTAACAGAGATGCTGTCAAAATTACCCGCCTGGTCATAGGCCTTAATTATATAAACACCATTCTCAGTAAAAGATATGCTCTGGGCCACA
>CAZFIO010000003.1:0-43262 GCA_964519585.1 uncultured Tissierellaceae bacterium | reverse complement strand
TTTGGCCTAGTCTTATTAATTATTTCATCCACTAGCTCTGTATTTATGCCATAATACTTGCTGCCGATGGTAAATATTATAATTTGCATGCCTACACTCCTTATCCTGATATTTTGTTTAAGGATTGAATAACCCTATCTGTATCAAAGGGTTTGACTATGAAATCTAGGGCTCCTGATTGTATAGCTTCCATTACCATGGATTGTTGTCCCATAGCACTGCACATGATTACCTTTGCATTGGGATCTATGGTTTTGATTCCTTTTAGAGCCTCTATACCATCCATTTCAGGCATGGTTATATCCATGGTTACTAGGTCTGGATTTTCCGTCCTATATTTCTCTATTGCTTCTTGTCCATTTTGGGCCTCACCTACTACTTCGTAACCATTCTTCTCCAATATGTCCTTTAACTTCATCCTCATAAATACTGCGTCATCTACTACCAATACTCTTCTTGACATTTTTCTTCCTCCTAAACACCTATGGTTTTAAATAAAGCTTCCAGTACGCCTGGTTTTGGAACAAAGTACAGGGATGATTCAATTTTGTCTCCCTGATACAAAAATTCATTTTTTATAATCATGATATTTTCATCATATTGACCTGATTCTATATATACACTGCTTAAAACTGCCCCAAACATATCCTGGGTATATATGGGGACAGAAGATATTAGGTTTACATTTACTGTCTTTCCAACTGCCACCAAGTAGCTTGAAACTAGTATGTTTACCAGTTCTTTTACCCCCGATGACCTTAATTCATCAGTAATCTCAAGGTCTTCTCCTACCATCATGTTTACAATCTTATCTGAACATTTTTTTGTATTGACAAAAAGGAAGAGGCCTCCTGCATCCCCTAACATTTTCATCAGGACTGCATCTACCAGTTCTTCTTCTGGCATAATTCTTTCATATACTTGGTTATACTCCATTATTTCTATGGTGGGAACAGACATATTTGTAGGCTTATCTATTAGTTGGGATAGGCTGGTAGCTGCATTGCCTCCCCCTATATTTGCTAACTCCTTTATCAGGTCAATCTGTAGGTCTGTATAAGCACCACTATTCAATTAAATCACCTTCATCCTTCTTGCATATATTTCCTACGTCCAGGATAAGGATTATATCTCCATTTCCAAGTATGGTTGCTCCTAGGTATTCCCTCATTTTCGATAAAGGGCCTCCTAGTTTCTTGATTACTGTTTCCTGCTGGCCAATAAGGTTATTCACCAGCAAACCGTAATATTGGTCTCCCAAAAGGATTAGGATTATATGGTTATTTTCACCATCTGCTTCTATGTTTAGCTTTTCATTTACCCTGATTACTGGTACAGCTATATCCCTATAAATATATACTTCATTACTATGGGACTCGATGATTTCTCCTTCTTCTACCTTTACTACTCTTTCGATTATGCTAAGGGGTAAGGCAAAGGTTTCTTCTCCCACATTTACCATCAGGGTTTGTATTATTGACAGGGTTAGTGGTAGTTTGATAATAAAGTTTGTTCCCCTGTCTACTTCACTGGTAACTTCTATACTTCCACCAAGGCTGGAGATTTTCTGGCTGACCACATCCATACCCACTCCTCTACCTGATACACTGGTTACTTCCTTTACCGTAGAAAAACCTGAGTGGAAGATTAGTTGGATTAGGTCCCTAGGTCCCATGCCCTTGGTATCAATGCCCTTTTTTTCCGCACTTGCCTTAATAAGGTCTGGGTCTATACCCTTTCCATCATCTGAAACCATGATTACAACTCGGTTACCCTCTTGATAGGCTGTAAGCTTCACTAGGCCTTTGGCTGGTTTTCCTAGGGCCAATCTTTCTTCAGCATGCTCTATGCCATGGTCCGCTGCATTTCTTATAAGGTGGACTAGGGGTTCTCCCAGTTCACTTACTATGGTTCTATCTAGTTCGGTATCTTCCCCTTCTATGATAAAGTCTATCTCCTTGTCCAATTCCTGGGATAGGTCTCTTACCATTCTTGGGAAGCGATTTAAGACTACATTTACAGGCTGCATCCTGATTTTAAGTACCAGGTCTTGTAGTTCAGAAGTTATTCTACCTACATATTCTAAAGGTTCACTGATTTCTGCAATCCCATGGTTTTGGCTTAGGTCTTCCAGCCTTGTCCTATAGATTACCAGCTCTGATACTAGGTTCATAAACCTATCTAGCCTGCTTAAGTCAACCCTTATGGATTGGTTTATATTATGGGTCTTCTTGTCTTCCCTAACTTCCTCTTCCTCTTCTACTTCTTCAACAAGATTCTCCCTTACAGTCATTTCAATCCCTTGAATCCCTTCAATAGCTTCTACCAGAACTGATTCTATTTCTGCTGTATTTGCAATTGTATCCTCTACTACTTCCTTGTTTTCCTTTGTCAAATAGATTAGTTGGAATTCCCTATCAAAGTTCCCTTCTTCCAAGTCTTCAGGACCTGGGATTGTTTTTATAATGTCGCCTCTTTGTTCTAGTTTAGTTGTAACTAAATAAGCTCTAGCCCCTTTTAGGAGACAATTGTCTTGAATTCTTACCTTTATGGCAAAGGCCTTGTAGTCTCTTTCCATGGCCCTTTGGATTACATGTATATCTGATTCTTCCATTTCATCTGCTATATTTTCATAGCTGATTGTGGTACCCTCCTGATTTGTCACTAGGTCTGCTTGAGAAATTGCTTCCAGTTCCTTCAAGAGTCCACCTATGTCATATTCTTTTTCCTTATCTTCTCTTAAATCTTCTACTATTTCCGATAACTTGTCCACACACTTGAAGATTACATTGATTACTTGGGAGTCTACCTGAAGTTTCCCTGTCCTAAATAGATCTAATACATTTTCCATATGGTGGGTTAATTCAGCCATGGTCTTGTAGCCCATGGTTGCTGCCATACCCTTAAGTGTATGGGCTGCCCTAAATATCTCATCTAGGATACTCATATCTTTTGGGTTTTTTTCTAAGTCCAAAAGAGCATCATTTAATGTCTGAAGATATTCATCTGATTCTTCAAAGAATAACTCACGATACTTGTTTATCTCATCCAATATCCTTAACCTCCTTTTAATCCTTAAATTTTCTCATATATAAAAGTTGATAGCTTTCTTAATCCAAATGACTCAGGCTTGTAGATGCTTTCTGTTGCCCCTGTAAAGAGAACCCCTCCTGGTTCTAGTGCATCAGAAAATTTTTGATAAATAGAGTTTTTCGTCTCATTTTTAAAATATATAACTACATTCCTGCACATGATTGCGTGACAGCCTCTCTCATATTTTTCTAGGATTAGGTCATGTTTTTTAAAGTTTACCATGTTTTTTATATTGTCTTTTAACCTATATTGTTTTTCCTCTTCTGTGAAATACCTTTTAAGATCAGCCTTACTTATGTTTTTAAGCTCATGATCCCTATATACGGCTTCCCTTGCCCTGGCCAGTATCCCATCATCTATATCAGTTGCCAGTATCTTGCCTTTTAGCCTAGTATTTGTCTTATCCAAAATAATTGCCAAAGAATAGGGTTCTGCCCCTACTGAGCAGGCTGCTGACCAAATCTTCAGTGGCCCAAACTCCTTTGATAGTTGCTTTGTCACCACAGACTCAAATTCCTTGAAAATGTCCTTGTTTCTAAAGAATTCTGTAACATTTATGGTTATATAGTCTAAAAAGGCGGTCCTTATGACATCATCATTTTCTATAAGTCTGGCATACTCAGCCAAGCTGCTTGCCCCTGAGCTTTTCATTACTGTGCCAATTCTTCTTTGTAGTTGCTTTTGCTTATAGGCCTCTAGGTCTAGGTTTAGGTATCTCATGGCCCATGTGTAAAAATAGTTAAAATCCAAGTCCATTTACTTCCTCCTTCTAGTGATTTCTTAATATTTCACTTAGTTTGTCTCCTATTTCATCTAGGCTTAATATGGAGTCTACTACCCCTTTTGCTACAGCATTTCCAGGCATCCCATATACTATAGAGGTCTCTTCGTTTTGGGCTATATTGCAGCCTCCCATATCCTTAATTGACTGCATGCCTTCAGCACCATCCCGCCCCATACCTGTCATTATAATTCCTAGTAAATTGGACCTGTAAGTTTTTGCTGCAGAATCAAATAGATAGTCTACTGCTGGTCTTACACCGTAGATCTTGTCCTTGGTATTTAGTTTGATTCTGCCTCCATCTAGCTCCATGTGGTAGTCTCCAGGTGCTAGATATACAACCCCCTTCTGGATAAGCATATTGTCTTCTGCTTCTACCACCCTTGGTTTGGCTTCCTTATCTAATCTTTCCGCAAATGAAGTGGTGAAACCCTTGGGCATATGCTGGACAATAAATATAGGTACTTCTATATCTTCTGGCAGCTTTTTAAGTACTTCAGTTAGGGCCTTGGGACCCCCTGTGGAGGCTCCTATAACCACTGCCTTTATTTCCTTCTTCAATACCCCAGTCCCCGGCCTCTTCCTTATACCTTCCCTGTATGGTCTTTCATTTGCCTTAGGGAATATGGATTTGATTTTCATTTCTAGTTCATCCCTAAAATCATCTAAGTTTGAACTTAGGTCTGTGGGCTTCTCTATAAAATCCAAGGCTCCTTCTTCTAAGGCTTCTATTGTTATATCCCTGCCTAAAAGGGAAGAAAGCATAATTACTGGTATATTATACTTTTCTTTGATTATTTTTAAGGTTTCTATACCATTTAGTTTAGGCATTTCAATGTCTAGGGTTATAATATCCGGCCTTATCCGTGGAATTGCCTCCAGAGCATCTAGTCCATTTCTAGCTATCCCTCCCACTTCAATCCCATCTATATCTCCTATCAAATCAGAGATAATCCTTCTCATAAAGGCCGAATCATCTACAACTAAAAGTTTTATTGTCATTTGGCCACCCCATTTCTATAATGATGTAATTATCCTATTGCCCGTCCTAATGCTTACGCTAAAGTCTTCCAGATCAACAAGCATGGTCCTACCTGTACTGCCACCGGTATCCTGCCCAATAATTGGTATCTTAAGTTCTTCTAAAATTCTAATTACTGCCTGAATGTTCCTTTCTCCTATGGCCATATTTGGATTGCTGGAAAAGTTAAACATACTGGCCCCTCCTGCTATTTTGGCCCTGAGATTTCTGGTCCCCTTACCCCTGCTTATTTCTTCTACCATAGAAGGGATAGCTAGGTCTGCAAACTTTTCAACCTTCTTTTCCCCCTTAAACTGGCTAGAGTCTGGGAGCATTATATGACTTAAACCCCCTACCTTTGTTAACCTATCATATATGGCAATCCCTACGCAGGAACCCAATCCTAAGGTAATAAGGGTATTTGGGGGTGATGTTACTTTGTAGTCAGAAATTCCTACCTTGATTTCTATGCACATTTATCCATCTCCAATTTCTATAAACTTCTACTAGCTATCTAAGGCCAGCAATAATTCTTCTTCTTGTTCTTCATCAAAAATCTTGTTTATGTCCAGAACTATGATTATATCATCCTTTTCTTTAATAAAGCCTAACATGTACTTTTTGGACAGGTTCATATTTCTATTTGATTCTTCAAATTGTTCATCATGAAAGTTTTGAACCCCTATAACATCATCAACCTTAAGGCCTATAAACTTGTCCTTCCAGATTACAACTATTACCTTGGTCCCTTTTTCCTCTGGGGTTGAAACCTTATATAATCTTTTTGATAAATCAATATTGGGTAGAATATCCCCACTATACTGGGTTACTCCTAGAAAATAATCCGATGTTTCCGGTGTCTTTTTTGGCTCCTGTGATTCTATAATTCTTTCAACAACTGAAATATCTACCGCAAAGTTTTGCTTGTTGACTGTAAATACTATATACTGCTCCATGGTTATCCTCCTTTTATGAAATTTCCCTACCCTTAGGGATGCTTTTATAGTTTTTGTTTCTAATGTTTAAATCTATTGATTATATCATTTAAATCTTGGGCTAGCTCTGCCATTCTTCTACTGGTGGCAGATATTTCTTGGATTGATGCTGATTGCTCTTCCATGGAGGCTGATGCCTCTTGTGTAGATGCTGAGTTTTCCTCTGCTATAGCTGTAAGGTTTTGTAGGGTGTGTATAATATCCTCCTTGGCTTCATCCATTTGCTTAACCATTTCATATGAGTTTACTACTGCCTCTTCAGCTATCTTCATAGCCTCATCTATTAGTAAATATTTACCTTTACTAGAATATAGCCTTATATTTTGTTCACTTACTAATTCCTTGACCTTGTCCATGGCCAAAACTGCATCTTTTGAGTTGTCTTGCAATTCTCTTACCATGTTATCTATATCTGTAGTAGAACTTGATGATTGTTCCGCTAATTTTCTTATTTCTTCAGCTACTACAGCAAAACCACGACCTGATTCACCAGCCCTGGCTGCTTCTATGGCTGCATTTAAGGCTAGTAGGTTTGTTTGCTCTGCTATGGAAGATATAACTTCACTGGCTTGACCAATTCTTGCAGAACTTTCACTGGTCTTATTGATTACATCCCCGATTTCCTTGGATGCCAGGTCACTTTCTTCTATGGCTTTTGTAAGGGCTTCCATCTCTTCTAGACCCTCAACTACCGCCTTTAATGCATTGCCTGATGCCTTGCTTAGGTTTTCCATAGCCCTAACTTCATCCTCTATAAGTTGTCCCAGTATATTTGCCTTGGTGGCTCCATCTTCAGTGTTTAGGGCTTGTTCAGCTGCCCCCCTGGCTATTTCCTCCATAACCTTGGTAACTTCTTCAGAGGCTATGGCTGATTGGGCAGATGTATCCATGATTTCATTGGATGCATTGGCAACCTCTTGTGATGAAGTCTGAACTTCGTCAACTACCCTTCTTAGGTTTTCTGCAATACCCTGGAAGGCTCTAGCTAAATCCCCCGTTTCATCCCGCCTCCTAAGGAAACCTAATGACATATCTTCCCTTATATCTAGTTCACCAATCTTCTTGGAGTGTCTAACTGCCTCTAGTATAGGCTTAGCAATAGAAGAACCTATAATATAAATAAGCGCTCCACTGATTATTAAAATTCCTAAACCTAAAAGGATTATATTCCTTCTAAGGGCTGGTAGTGAACTTAATATTTCCGCTTCATCACCAATAATTATAAATGACCATGTCTTGCTCTCCACAGGAGAATAGCCAGCCAGTAGTTTTCTACCTCCAAATTCATACCTACTGACCCCTGACCTCTTTTCAATTACTTCCTCAAATAATTTAACCACTGGTTCCATAGTCTTGTCTTCTTCTACTGCTTCAAAAACATTGTGCTCTGTCCTTACTCTTTCCCTATCTACATGGGCTATGGTTGTTCCATCATTTTTAATTATGTAACTATAACCGTTTTCCCCAAACTTAATATCTTCTACTATATCACTTAAGTTGTTTCCATCTCTTCTTCCTATTAAGACACCTACTACTTCCAAACCCTTCTTTATAGGTACTGCATACATCATGGTTAAGTCACCAGTCACCCTGGATACTAATAAATCAGAAATGTTTTTCTCAGCAAAATAGGCTTTTTGAATGTAGGACCTGTCTCCTAATTCTGCAGTACTACCATCCGTATACAATGCATGTCCATCCATGTCTACAATGCCAAATTCCAGAAAAGTTGTTCCCTCCAATTGTTTTGCCAGTATAGGTCTTTGCTTTTCCCAATCCATACTTTGAATATCGTCCAGAAGTACTATTTGCTCCATTATGGACATTTGCATCTCCATTCTAGTTTCCAGTAGCTTTGCAGCTTCCTTTGATGCCATAGCAATATTATCCTCTGCCAAGTCATACAAAGCCTTCTTAGAACTGTTTATAGAAAGTGCCCCAAGAATTACTGAAGTTAATATGATAATAGTAGTAAAGTACAATATTAACCTTGTTTTAATATTGTTTAAGCCAAATCCAATCTTTGATTTGGCCGACTCTATTTCTTTGTTTTTTACCTCATTATTCGACAACTTTTTTTCTTTTAACATTTTGCTTTCCTCCTTAATTAGGCGGCAACAAGTAAAAATATATACTTATTCTCTTGTATCGGTCCATTTCTAAAACCTTTAAGTCCACAAGTTTTCCATCCATTGGATATATACCCTAAATTACCCATCCACATCTATATGGCTTATTATATCAATTCCTGTAGCTTTTTGGAATAGGATGGACCCCTTTCCATAGAAAGTAGGACCAATTAAATAACCACCTTAAATGTATCAAAGGTGGTTATTGTTGAAAATTGCTTTTTATATATCCTCTATCTGCCAGTCAATTGGATTTTTTCCTATTGATTCCAGAAATTCATTAGTTTTTGAGAAGGGTTTTGAACCTAAAAATCCCCTGGAGGCTGATAAGGGACTGGGGTGGACTGATTTTATAATCTTATGTCTTTTGTCTATAAGCTTTTCTTTTTTTATTGCATTATTCCCCCATAGAATGAAGACCACAGGGTCATCTCTATGATTAAGTTCTTCTATAATCCTATCTGTGAAGATTTCCCAGCCTACTTTTCTATGGGAATTGGCTTCTCCTCCTCTAACTGTTAGAGATGTGTTAAGTAAAAGAACTCCCTCTCTAGCCCACTTCTCCAGGTAACCATTGTTGGGCACTCTTAAGCCTAGGTCTGTACTCAATTCCTTGTATATATTTCTTAAGGACGGGGGAATCCTAACCCCCGGCTTTACCGAGAAGGCCAAACCATGGGACTGATTTGGCCCATGATAGGGGTCCTGGCCTAGGATTACTGCCTTTACATCCTTGTAGTCTGTATAGTGAAGGGCATTGAAGATATCGTGCTTTTCTGGGTAGATTACCCTGGTATTATATTCTTCAATTAAAAATTTCCTAAGTTTTAGATAATAGTCCTTTTCAAACTCCTCTTTAAGTATACTTCCCCATTGGTTTTTTATAATTTCAGTCAATATATCACATCCTTATTTTAACGATGGTCAAACAATAGTCAAGCAATTGTCAAACAGTAGTCAAGCAATTGTAAAAACATGTTATTCCAAATCTTGCTGTAAAGCTATAGCTTTGGAAAATCCTTTCCCCTGATTACTGGCCCTAGATCCTTCGCTTTGCTCTGGATGACTAAATTTGGACTTAACAGTGGCCTCCACAGGGGTACCTTCCCTACTTAAACAATAGGGGAACTATTGCTTGTCTATCGCTTGGCAATTGCTTGACCATGGCTTGGCTATGGTCCTATATCTCCCCTCTCCAGTTTTTTGGTGCAAAGAGGGCTATTAGTGTAAAGAACTCCAACCTTCCCAAGACCATAAAGAAGGTGAGGACTAGCTTGGAAAACTGGCTATAGGTCGCAAAACCTTTGCCATAGCCTACAAATCCTAAACCATATCCTATATTGGAGATGTTTGCAAAAACTGCTCCTGCTGAACTAGCTAGGTCTACCCCTTCCAAACTTATTAGCAGGGTCCCTAGAAAAAACATAAGTATATATATACCAATAAAGCTGAATATACCTGCTATGGTTTCATTTGCCATAGGTTTTTCATTTATTTTGATGGGAATTACTGCTCTAGGGTGGAAGATCTTGGTTACCTCCCGCCTTATTAGTTTAAGGACCACAAGAAGCCTCACTATCTTCAGTCCACCTGCTGTTGAACCTGCACTTCCTCCTATTATCATTAAGAATAAAAGCATAGCCTTGCTAAAAGAGGGCCAAAAGTCAAAATCTGATGTAGCATAGGCTGTGGTGCTTATCATGGAAGATACATGAAAAAAACCATCCTTAAGAGCCTTCCCTAAACCTCCATAGTTAGAAAAATACAAGTTTAATCCTATGGCAAGGCTTGAAATCAGGATTAGACCTAGGTATAGTCTTACTTCTTCATCCTTAACTACTTCTTTTATATTGCCCTTAAGTATGGAGTAATACAGGGAAAAACTTATCCCTGATAGGACCATAAAGACCCCTATTACCATATGAATATAGGGGCTATAGGAGGCTAGGCCTGTACTTTTTATGGCATATCCACCTGTGCCCACGGTTCCAAAAGTGTAGATAAGGGCTTCAAATAAGTCCATTCCCCCAAATAACAAGAGGATAGTTTGAACAATAGTCATTCCAAAATAAATAATATATAGGATCTTTGCTGTATCCCTCATTCTTGGGACTACCTTCCCTGACACAGGGCCTGGACTCTCTGCCCTAAATATCTGAAGGCCTCCTATACCTAGGGCTGGTAGAAGTGCTAGGGTAAATACCAGTATCCCCATACCCCCAATCCAGTGGGTGAATGACCTCCAAAAGAGGATTCCCCTTGGCAGTATTTCTATATCTAGGATTAGGCTTCCCCCAGTGGTTGTAAAGCCAGCCATAATTTCAAAATATGCATCTATAAATGTATCTGTTGCCTTTGCCAAATAGAGGGGTAGGGCTCCAAAAATTGAAACTACTATCCAGGCCAAGGCTACAATAGTTAGCCCCTCTCTTGGGCTTATAAAATTGCTTTTATTTTTCTTCCTGGCAAGTATTATACCAAAGAAAAGGGTAATTACTATTCCTATTAAAAAAGGGAGTCTATCATCTCCCCCAGAAAATATAGCTATAAATAATGAAGGAGACATAAAGACTGCCTCAATTATTAAGATGATTCCTAGAACCCTTGATATTATTCCATAGTTCATCTAGTCTTCCTCCCTTTTTAGGTCTATAAAACTTCCTAAGGGTTGATAATTCCTCATTGGTACAAAATAGGACAATTCTATTGCCTGGAAATATAGTATCCTTTCCCTTGGGTATAATTACCCTATCTTTATCAACTATTGCACCTATAATTATACCCTTGGGTAAGCTTAAGTCAGATAAGGGTTTGTTAATAAAGGGAGAGTCTTCTCCTACCAATATTTCAGTAACTTCTGCATCCCCATCCAACAAGAGGGATATAGACTCAACCCGCCCTCCACGGATAAGTTTCAATATACTGGAGGCTGTTATTGATACTGGATTTATGGCAATATCCACATCCAGCCTATCTATTATTTTTGTATAGTTTTGCCTACTTATTTTAGCTATAGACTTTCTCACACCTGCTTGCTTGGCCATAATAGCCATCAGGATATTTTGTTCGTCAAAACCTGTGGCTCCAACAAAAGCATCCATTTCATCCAGATTCTCTTCTTCTAAAAGGTTTATATTTGTCCCATCTCCGTAAATTATTAGGGCCTCGTTTAGCTCATTAGATAGACTTTGAGCCCTTTCCTTCTTTTGCTCAATTATCTTTACGCCGATTCTCTTTTCTTCCAAGCTTTTGGCTAGGTAATAGGCTATATTGCTGCCTCCTAGTATCATTACCTTTTCTATCTTTTTCTCTTCACTGGAATGGCTATATTTTTGGTTGAAAGCTCTTACATCCTCACTTTTTCCTATTATATAGATTAGATCATTTTCTTCCATAGTAGTTGACCCATGAGGTATGATAATTTTCCCATCCCTAGATATAGCAGTAATTAAAAGATGTTCAAATCCTACAAGATCCATCAGCCTTTTGCCTATAAAATCTTCATGATAGCCTATATGGAAGTCTAGCATTTGTACCTTTCCCTTAGCAAATTCATCACAATGAAAGGAAAGACTATTAAAAATGTTTCTTTCTATTGCCTTAGCAGTAGCCAAGTCAGGATTTATAATAATATCTATACCCATACTTTCCTTTATAAAGTCAACCTGCTTCATGTATTCCGGGTTTCTAACCCTGGCTATAGTTTTTTTACAGGCAAGTTTTTTTCCTAGACTGCAAATAAGTGTATTGCTCTCATCACTTCCAGTTGCTCCTATGAGTAAATCAAATTCATGGATATGTATACTCTTTAGGATTTCTATATCAATACCATTGCCAACTATGGTCAAAACATCTATATGGTCATTAATCCTTTGTAAAGCCTGGGGATTGGTGTCCATAAGGACTACTTCTATATCTTCCAAAATCATATGCTGGGCCAACTTATAACCCAACTTTCCTGCTCCTACAATAAGGACCTTCATTTCCTTCACCTCAAGATTAATATACCACGGAAACAATGGTTTAACAATAGGGGAACGATAGTTGAACAGTAGGGGAACAATTGTTAAGCCATAGCTAAAAATCGTAAAAGGCTGAAAGCTTAAGGCATAAAGCATAAGGGATAGGAGAAGAAGCTTGGAGCAAAACAACTGTCTTCTTGTCTTCTTCTAGAATATAGTGGCCGACGACACCAGCCTATATTTACCACGTAGGGATTACAATTGGTAGTGCTCCAGGGTATGTCGGCCAGTGACCCCAAAACCCAGCCCTAGTCATCTCCACCGCAGTGGAGAGATCTCCGTCTCTATGACCCATAAGATAGACCTAAACCCTACAATTGTTTGACCATGGTTTGACAACTGTTTGTCTATCGCTTGACTATCGCTCTTAGGCCTTCCGCTTTATATTTGTATTTATGGTATTTAGGTAGGCTAATCCTTGGCTAATTATTGTTATTAGGACTAGTTTTAGAAGCTGTACCCCATCTATCCTTGTAGTTAATATGTTTATGGAAAATGTCCATATACCTGCATGCCAGCTTCTTATGAAAGAGCTTATAAAATATAGGCCTAGAAATACAATCCACAACTTGTAACCAAACCTATAATTCAGAGAAGCCAGCAGGTTCCACATGGATGAAACAGTAAAAAGTATGATGAATAAGGTGAAGATTAAGTAAATGATATTGTCTGTATTTGTATTAAAAATGCCGAAATCATACATGGGGGTTTTATCAACCAATCTAACTATTATAGGGTCTAGTTTCAGAAGCACTCCTTGAATTAGGCCTGATGTAGCTGCAATCACTAGCCCCTTAAATATTGTTGATAGGGCAAAATCTTTTCTTGTAACTGAAAAACTAATAGCCATGGGAAAGTTCTTATAAAGATTTTCATAATTAAATATTATTAAATATATGAGCAAGGCAAAAAGACTGACCCCTAAAATAGATATGCTTGTAATATCACCAGATACAATTATGCCTGAGCTGACATTTGGTCCTGATCTTTTGTTAATAATATATAAAAATAGGCTTACTAGAAACATGGTTAACCAGAATTTTGACATGGAAATTTTACTTTCCTTATACTGATATTTTATAATTCTTTTAGTGTTTTCCATTTACATAGCCTCCTTTGACAAATGATTTTCAGTTAGGTATATAAAGAGTTTTTGTAGTGGTATGGGGCTTATTTCTATATTTTTCCCCCTTAAATCTTCCTTTGTTCCATTATCTAATTCATCAAACAAAGCTATAATAACAGTATTTCCAAACTTCTCCCTATGAATGATTTTATCCCTATCTATCACAGAAATAATTGTATCTTGATTCCCATTTAAGTAATAGGCCCTTTTCATAAGGCTAGCTACTTCTTCTTTAATAAATACTTTTTCATCCTTCAATATGATTACTTCTTCGAACACACTGGTAACCTCATCTATTAGGTGGGTTGATATGACTATGGTTCTAGGATTCTTTTCCCAATCTTCTAGGATTAAGCTATAGAACCTATCCCTGTGAGCAGCATCTAAACCTAAGGAGGGCTCATCAAATATGGTGTATCTTGCCCTTGAGGCCAAACCTACAATTAGGCCAACTAGGGTTTGGTTTCCTCTTGAAAGTTTATTGAACTTCTTTTTGCTATCTAGGTTAAACTCATTTATCAGTAAGTCCTTGTAGTCTTCATCCCAATTTTTATATAGAATACCTGCAGTTTCAAATATCTCCTTAAGCTTAATATCTTCTACTCCTATGCCCTCCTCCTTAACTATGCATATATCAGATAGAGCTTGAGAGTTTTCAAATATCCCTTGATCATCTAGACTTATATGGCCGGAGCTGGCCTTGATTTGATTTCCTATCATGTTTAATAGGGTGGTTTTCCCAACTCCATTTCTTCCTAAGAGACCGTATATTTTATTGTCCTCTAATTTTAAATTTATTTGACTTAGCACTGGTGTTTTTCCATAGGACTTATTTACATCTACTAGCTTAATCATTTATCTTCCCTCCCTTATTTATTTCCATAGTCTGAATTATCTCCTCTATGGTGATTTCCAATCTACCAGCCTCCCTAATCAAATCAGGGACTGCCTCCTGGAAAAATACCTTCTGTCTTTTCTTGAGAATTTTTTCCCTAGCCCCAGAAGATACAAACATACCCAGTCCTCTTTTTTTATAGAGTATTTCTTCATCTACCAAAATATTGAGACCCTTTCTAGCTGTGGCAGGGTTAATTCCATAGACTCTAGCAAATTCGTTGGTAGAGGGTGCCTGTTCTTTCTCCCTAAGGTTTCCAGAAAGGATATCATTTTCAATTTTTTCTGCTATTTGTATATATATGGACTTATCAGACTTTAAATCCAGCAATCCAATCCCTCCCTCTTAGTTGGTTAGTTGGTTATGTAACTAAGTATACGTCTATTTGTGTTTTTTGTAAAGGAATATTTATAAGATTTACTAGCCAGTAAATAAACATGCTTAATAACATGTTTATTTACCTGTATATATGTTGCAATTTATTTGCCAATATCTTATAATATTTTTAGGGAGATGATACTTATGACAAATATTAGGCCGATTTCTGACTTAAGAAATTATACTGAAATCTTAAATGAAGTGAAGGAGGATAGTCCAGTATATTTGACTAGAAATGGTAGAGGCGAATATGTTATTATTAGAATTGAAGAATTGGATAACTTGAAAGCTAAAATAAAATTACTTTCACAATTAGGCGAGGGTGAAACTTCTGCTAATAAAAATGGTTGGATTTCTGCTAATGAAGTTGAGTTAAAGTTAGGTTTATAGGAATGTTTACAATAGAATATTCACCAAAAGCCTTAGAGGACTTATGGATTTTATATGATTACATCTCAGAAAATTGGAGTGAAGTTAAGGGAAAAGAAATCTTGGAGAAACTTACAAAAACTATAAGGAGTCTAGAAAAATTCCCAATGTTAGGTTCTAAGGTTAGCAAAATAATTGATGTCAATACTGAATATAGACTTATTTTTAACGAAAAGAATTATATATTTTACCGTATAGAAGATAATAGGATTTTAATAATTAGAATTCTTAATGAAAAACAAGATTATTTGAAGATCTTATTTGATGAAAATTAAATAAAATTATAGATGGGGTGGCCTTAAACATGGGTCTACCCCTATGGATGATAGGGTCAAACTTTTAAGTGACTGGCTAATGACCCTGTCAGCCAGTCACTTCATCAACTACTTCTCCTTGGTATGCAAGCTTGGCAAGACATAATAATCTGTCAAGCCTGAAATTATATTGTTTGGGCCTATTCTTGTATAGACTCCTTGTAACTTTTCATTATACATATATAAGCCTATAATGGTTTTTAGGTTCTCCACCTTAAATCCATCATCATATACCAGAAAGTCTCTGCTATAGGGTTGGCAAAATTCCTGGTAAAGATAGTCTTTCCCCCAGGATTTCTTTAACTTGGCCTCCCACTCTTCCTTAGAGAAATCTCTGCCAGCATATACTCCCCTAGAAGCATTTAGATCCATGGGCTTCATTATATACTTATCTTTATTCTCCAATATCTTTGCAAATACCTTGCTATCTCCAGCAAAAATCCCTGTATCAGGTATATGGTTTTTCACAAAGTTTCTTTCCTCTTCATTTAAAATCTCCAGTGTATCTTCATCATGAAGAACCTTAAAGAATATCTTGTTGTGGATTACTTGGGACCTTATTGACCCTATGCAGCAAAAGGCCCTATCCTTATAGGCATCCAGAAAGTCAGGTATCTCTTCTGCCTTATCTATAATTTCAAAGGTTACAATCCTCCTATATACTAGATCAATCCTATAGTCATTATGGTAGAGTTTACCTTCCCTGTATTCTAGGTCTCTGGGATCTACGATTATACAAGGATAGCCATATTTTTCATAGGACTCCTTAAATTCAAGGAACTCATTGGGAGTTCCACTTTCTACAAAGTCTACTATAGCCACATGAGGCTTTTGATTTTCTGAATCAAACTTCTTATAGATTTTTATACTTTCCTCTACCCATGAATCAAATAATTCAAAGTATTCTAGATTATAACTATTGGACAGATCCTTGATTCCTTTTGACTCTAAGATAATCTTGGCCAGGGTATTGTCCTCATTCATAGCTGAAGACCCGTCTGTATTCAACTCGCAAAACTTGAAGTTTTCACGGTCTTTATAAAATATATCAAATCTGCCTATAGGAACATGTATATCGTAGCCATTATCTACTTGTATTAGGTCCTCAATAAATTTGGGGTAGGAAAATTTCTTTCTAAACTCCTTATCCCCAATATACCTATCAGTTAGTTTGTTGGAAATAGCTATCATCATATCCCCTATCTTTTTAAAGTCTTCAATGTTTTCATCACTATAGAGCATAGGATGATATATGGTAGGTAGAGGTTCCCCCCTGTATTGGGCCTTTGAATTATTTACCTTTTCCATTGTTTCCTTATAATCATCTAAGTAGACTTCCTGATTATTTAAAATTAAGTCTATATAGTCTTTGTTTACTCTACTTACTTCCATTTATTTTTCCTCCAATATTCTGTTTAAAAGGCACCATTCTAGGGATTCCTTTTTACCTTCTTTGGCCTTTTCTTTTGTTATTTCATAGGGGCTTTTTCCTTGGTCTAGCATCAGTGCTAAAGGTTCTAAATATCTTTCATCCTCAGGACTCAAGCCCTTCCTTGCTAGTTTCACTAGGTATTTACCTATGTCTAGTAGGCTTTCACCCTTGAGTTTTGCCCTTAAACCTATATTTCCCATTTCCACCTTGGTGTTTTCCACATCTTCTATAGATATATCTTGTATATAGCTGTATAGTTCATCTAGGTTTTCTTCATTGTAAATCAGACCTACTAGAAGAGCCATGGCTGAGAAATTTAATGGATAGGGTATGGCATCCATCATCCTGATTTCTATATATTTTTTAGTTCTTACATCTGGGAAGAACATGGTTAGAAGGTGCTCTAGTTCTTCGGTAGTAAACTTTTCTGGATCATATAGCTCCCTTACAGTTTTGAATTCTGTAAAGATTTCTTTACCATCCTTGTTTATAAATATAGGTGGCCTGTTTAAGATATATTCTGCATAGGTTTTATATCCGAAGTCCTTGTCTAGGGCTCCTTCAGCAATTCCAGATCTATGGGAGTCGCAATTTTTCCATATATGGGCCCTTATGTTGTGTTTGTCAATTGGCTGGCCTTCAAAATAATAGGCGTTTTCAAACAGGGAGTAGAGAACTGGAGATAGGGCATTGGTTATTTGAAATTTCTTTATATAGTCCTCTTCAGATTTAAAATCAAGGGCTACTTGGAGGGCTGAAGTCCCCTTCATCATATTGTGGGCATGGGTCCCCCTTGTTTTAAAATAGTTAAACATATAGTCATATCTTTGCTTGGGTAATAATTTTATTTCATCAATTTTTGTTACTGGATGATAGCCTGTGGTAATTAATCCCTGGTTCTTTTTCTCTAGGATGGGGATTATATCCTCCATAAATTCTAGATATTCTTTTTCCAGTTCACTAATATGTTTTGAGGCATCGATACTTAATTCAAACTGGCTTCCTGGTTCTAGGGTAATATGTTTCTTGTCCTTATTGAGCCCCAAAATGTATTCTCCTTCATAGACACCTTCATATCCTAGGGCTTCCAGGTCCCTCAGTGTTTCAGCTACTCCTTTTTCGCCATAGTAGGAAATACTTTTAAATGTCTTCAGATCTATAACAAAATGTTCAAACTCCACTCCAATCTTGAAGTCTTCAATCTCTTTTTCATTTTTCCTAAAATAGTCTTTTATTGTATCCACTTGCCTATTGTAATCCATGAATTCACTTCCCTTTACTTTATTCTTTTTTATTTCCTAGGTATTTATACCCCTTTATATACATTTTAACATCTCTTCATATGAAAGATTAATTAATTTATGAATTTTTGGGTAAAAATAAGATAATGAGTAAGAATAGTGGTTAGGGAGTAGGGGGTAGTGGCCGACGACCCTGTCGGCCAACCCTAGGGTTGCAGTCTGCATTTTGTGTCATTCCGAATGCAATGAGGAATCTTGGGCCCAAAAGTTCGACCCCAAAACTATTGCTTGACTATTGTTTGATCATCGCTTGACTATTGCTTGACTATCGTTAAAATAAGGAGGTTTTAATGTGAAAAATGTATTAAAAATTGAATATTGTACTGCCTGAGGTTATCTTGGAAGGGCGGTTGCTCTTACTCGTGCCATCCTAAATGAACATAAAGATGACTTTTCTGAAGTTACCATTATACCATCATCTGGTGGAGTACTGGAGGTTAGCTTAAACGATGAATTAATTTTTTCAAAAAAGAATTTGGATAGGTACCCAGAAAAAGATGAAGTAGAAGATTTAGTAAAAGAAAAGATAATGAAATAAAAAATAATTAAATAAAAAATCTAGCCCAAGACTAATTTGGCCTAGATGTGGGGGTGTTATTATTAATAATATAAGAGAAACAAAGGATCAAATCCTGTCATTAAACAATTTGATTGGCAATACTCCCTTGTTGGAAATATTATTTAAATACAAGGGTGAAGATAGGAGAGTTTTTGCAAAGGCAGAACACTATAACCTAACTGGTAGCATAAAAGATCGTATGGCTCTTCACATTTTCAAAAGAGCCTATGAAGCTGGAAGCCTAAAGTCAGGTGACAAGATTGTAGAAGCTACCAGCGGCAACACAGGCATTTCTTTCTCTGCCTTAGGTTCATTACTTGGCCATGAGGTTACTATATTTATGCCTAGTTGGATGAGCCAGGAAAGAATTAATCTTATAGAATCATTTGGAGCCAATATAAAATTGGTCTCCCCTGAAGAAGGTGGTTTCTTAGGCAGTATTAAAATGACGGAAGATATGAAGGATACTGAGGAAAATGTATTTTTACCATGCCAATTTTCCAATAGTCATAACACTGAGGCCCATGCCTTGACTACTGGTCCTGAAATCTCAAGACAGCTAGAATCTATAGGTTTAAAAGCCCATGGTATAGTAGCAGGTGTAGGTACAGGTGGCACCATAATGGGTTTAGGTAAGTATTTTAAAGAGTCTAATCCTAATATTAGCCTATTTCCACTGGAACCATCAAACTCTCCTACCCTTTCTAAAGGATATAAGGTAGGAAAGCATAGGATTCAAGGGATTTCTGATGAATTTATACCTGAAATTGTAAAATTAAATGAACTAGATGAGATAATTAGTGTAGATGATGGAGACTCAATAATAATGGCTCAAATGTTGGCTTCAGTATTGGGCCTTGGTGTAGGTATCTCTTCTGGAGCCAATTTCCTAGGAGCCCTGATAGCACAGGAAAAACTGGGTAAAGACTCTATTATAGTCACTGTTCTTGCAGATGACAATAAAAAATATTTAAGTACAGATTTAATGAATAATATAGAGGTAAAGGAAGGTTTTTATTCAAGTAATATAGAATTAATAGGCTTCAATTCTATTAGATAATTCTTAAATTTCGGTAAAAATTTTCCATATAAATATACCCCTTAGGTCTCACCTAAGGGGCATATTTATATTAGGAGTATTTTTCCTTAAACCTATAATATTTTTTTATTTGCTTTTTAAAATCTTTATTGCATCCTTAAGCTTAACCCTATTTCCATACATAAGGGTCCCGGCTCTATATATTTTTGCAGCAAATACTCCTATAAGTCCAGTGGTAACCACCAGCAATCCAAGGGATATGGCTACCTCAAACCCACTTACACTTCCCATGGAAACCCTTACAAACATTGCCATAAATGATGAGAAGGGTATAAATGATGCTACCTTTAAAATAATCCCTTCGGTATTTTGCATCCCAATGACTGATACCATAAATACAGCGATAAATAATAGGGTTATAGGTGTAGCACTAGCACTTATATCTTCTATCCTTGAAACTAAGGCACCAAGGGCCCCATATATAAAGGCAAATAGGAGGTAACCTAGTATCCCGAAGACTGAAAAGGTTAGTATAACATCTATAGGAATTTTAAATATAAAATCTAGTCCCCCATCCCAGGCCTTGCTATTTAAAGTGTAACTTATAAATGCTGTCAGAAGAATTAGACCAAACTGGAGAATACCAGCCAAAGCTCCTCCTATTACCTTACCAAATATCAGGTAGATGGTTTTTGTAGAGGTTACCAACACTTCCATGGCCCTGTTACTTTTTTCACTGGCAACAGAGGTGGCAATAAGTTGGCCATACATCATTATTATAAAATATAGGCCAAAAACTAGTATATAGGTATACATATAATTCTTAGCACTATCCTTACCTAATGGCCTAGTTTCAGATTCTATATGGGGTGAAATTAGGTCTTCAATCTCCCTATAATCAATACCTTCTTTTTCTAGTTGGCTTATCTTATAGGCCCTGGCTAGGGCACTTT
This sequence comes from uncultured Tissierellaceae bacterium, assembly GCA_964519585.1. Taxonomy (GTDB): domain Bacteria; phylum Bacillota; class Clostridia; order Tissierellales; family Tissierellaceae; genus CAZFIO01. The sequence continues at coordinate 22,795 of CAZFIO010000003.1, read as the reverse complement.
CAAAATAAGAACTCTTAAAATCCATCATTTCATTATTTATAATTACATATTCATATTTTGTTGCTTCCTTAAGTATATATCCACCTGCAAACTCACCTGATTTTATCCTATCTTCCAGGTCTTTTACAGTTTTCACCTCAACTAATTGGCCTCCATAAAAACTTTCTCTTATGGTTTCTAGGGCTATCTTAGCATTGCTAAGGTCTAAATATGCAAACTTATCCTGATCTTCTATAAGAGTATCATCAGGTTGTTCACTGAAGGGTGGTTCTTCAATCTCATTGGAAGAAAAAAAGCTATCCTTTATGGTAGGTATAGAAAGTCCTACGGCACATATTAGGCAAATAACCAAGGTGGAAATAATAAAACCCTTATTCCTTGTAAAATTCATGATTTCAAACTTAAGTACTATGAAAAATTCCCTCATTGATTATCACCCACCCTTTCAACAAATATATCTGCAAGGCTTGGTTCATAGACGGAAACCCTTTCTATATCCAGACCATGGTCAACTATGGCTTCCAGTAGCTTATGCTTATTTATGCCCATGTGTAGTTCTATAATGATAAACTTTTTCCTTGTTTCAATAACCCTGCCTATATACTTAAGCTTTTCCTCGAATAGTAGGCTTAAGTCTTCTGGAGACTTATCCATGGTGCTTAGGGTCAATCTGTTTTTACCGTAGTCTAATTTTATTTCCTTTAAATTTCCTGTAAGAACTATGGACCCCTTATCTATAAGTGCAATTTCTTCGCAAAATTCCTCTACATAGTTCATTTGATGACTGGAAAATATGACAAGTTTATTGGATCCTATCTGCTCATTTATTATGTCCTTTAGAATTTGTGAATTTACTGGGTCTAGGCCACTAAAGGGCTCATCTAGAATAATAATATCCGGATTACAAATAAAGGTTTCTGCCAATTGGACTTTTTGTTGATTTCCCTTTGATAGGGTTTCAAGCTTCTTGTCCTTATACTCCTCTACTCCTAGTCTTTTTAGCCAGTAGAGTCCATTTTTCTTGGCCTTCTTGCTGCTTAAGCCTCTTAATTGTCCTAGGTAAACTAGTTGGTCTAGGACCTTCTTCTTTGGGTATAGTCCTCTTTCCTCTGGCAAATATCCAATTTGATGTTCTCTTGGGTTGAATTTCTTTCCACCTAGAGTTATTTCTCCCTTATTGGCTTCAAATAAATCCATAATAATTCTTATGGTGGTAGTCTTGCCTGCACCATTTCTTCCCAATAATCCTAAGGCCTTTCCTGGTTCCACCTTAAAATTGATGCCATGAAGCACCTCTGTGCCAGAAAAACTTTTATGTAAGCCTTTTACTTCTAAGTTCAAATTGCCACCTCCATATTTGAAATTTGTTAATTAATTACTAAACTTATTATATCACTAAAATATTCAGGGCTCTACAATAGTAACCATATATCCTAGGAAAAGTTATTACAAATTTATTACAAAAAACCATTCCAATCTATTCCATATGGATTTTACTTATGGTATAATATGAAATCAAATAGCAAAACTTTTATTATATAGGAGAGGAGAATTTGATGGTCGAAAAGGATAACTCTAAGATAAGTGTACTTATTGTCTCTAGAGCAAACAAGGTGAAAAGATTATCCTTCCCTAAATGGTTTCCTAGAGTTGGGTTGTCAGTTTTAGTTTCAACAATTTTTATATCAATCATATATATGTCTATAGTACAGGCTAATCAGATGAAATTAAAGCTGGAGACTAAGGAGTTAAGCAGGATTTTAGCCTCCTTGGAAGAAGATAACAAGAATAAGACTAGTGAACTATCAAGAATTAAAAGTGAAAACAAGATATTACAATCTAAAACAATTGAAGTTGATGAAAAATTAAATGAGATTGAAGAACTTCAAAAAGAGGTAGAAAGAATTACTGGTGCTAAACCCCCTTCAAGGGGTGGCTCCCAGGGTAGGACTGTAGATATACATAGGCTCCAACCTGAAGAGAGTATGGAGTTTGTTTCTGAGGTCTTAGATGATACAAAATTAGAATTGGAAAATTATCTTGAAAGTGTAAAAGATAGGCTGGATTACCTAGATTGTTTACCAAATCTAAGCCCTACATATGGTAGGCTTACTTCTAGGTTTGGTGGTAGGAGGGACCCTATCAATAGAAGATATTCTTATCATTCTGGTATAGATCTTGCTAACTCCTCAGGGACAAGCATCAGGGCTGCTGGTAGGGGCAAGGTAATATTTGCTGGATACAAAAGGGGTTTAGGAAATACTGTAATCATTGATCACGGTTATGGCTACAAATCCCTGTATGGTCACAACAGTAGATTACTGGTAAAGGTTGGAGATAGGGTTTCAAAAGGACAAACTATTTCCAGAATGGGTTCATCAGGTAGGTCTACCGGCTCACACTTGCACTTTGAAATTCATAAAAACAATGTTCCAATAAACCCATATACAGTTCTCAAATAGAAAAAGGAGAGTGGACAAATGTTGAAAAAGAGAGATAGCGTTCAGGTTAGTGAAGATATAGATACTCTATTGGGAGAAAATATAAAGGTTACAGGTAAGATTGAAGGCAAGGGAAACCTTCGTATAGATGGAAATGTAAATGGTGATATTGATTATGATGGGGATATAGTTATAGGAGACTCAGGTACTATAGTAGGAAACGTAAAGGGACATGCTATCTCCGTAGGTGGAACTGTCCATGGAAATATTACAAGTGGTGCAAAGTTAAGCCTTCTACCTTCTGCCTTTGTTAAGGGTGATGTAAATGTTGCAAGTTTTGTAATCCATGAAGAAGCAAAGTTTGAAGGAAACTGCAAGATGGATCTTCCAGAATCCTTTACCAACAAAATAGATAATGAAGAATAAAAAATAGTAGTTAATGATATAACCCCTTCTTGTCTTGGATAAGGAGGGGTTCTTTATAGAGTATTGTCAGTGTAACCATCCTTTTGGAATAATTTGTTTTTATTTTCTTGTAAGATTTGCAAGACATTTTCTTCTGCCAAAGGTCTACTAAATAGGTAGCCTTGCATAAAATCACAGTTATGGTCAACAAGGTATTGCTTTTGTTCCTCAACCTCTACTCCTTCAGCCACAACAGCTAGTCCAATTTTATGGGCCATGGAAATAACATCCCCAACAATTAGCTGATCACACCACCTACCAGCTATCCCATCAATAAATAGTTTGTCAATTTTTACAGAATCAATATTTAGATCCCTAAGTCGGGCAAATGATGAGTATCCTGTGCCAAAGTCGTCTAGTGAAATTCTTATACCCATCCCTCTTAAGTTTTCAAGTTTCTCATTTACCAAATCAAAGTTTTCAACCAATATTGATTCCGTTATTTCTAGTTCTAAGTTTGAACCCTTGATTCCTGCCTTGTTTATGTTATTCTCTATAGTGATATTAAAATCATCCCGTAATAATTGAATACCTGAAATATTTACCGCAACCTTGATTTCTTTATAACCATCCTTGGTTAGCCTTCCTATAAAACTACAGGCTTTTTGAAGAATAAGGTCACCTAGGGGGCCAATTAGATGTTTTCTTTCAGCTACATCAATAAACTCAAGAGGGGAAACAAATCCAAGTTTCTCAGTTTTCATACGTGCCAGTGCTTCAAATCCACTGATTCTATTAGTTTTTAGATCAATTAAGGGTTGGTATTCCAAATATATTCCTTTAGTATTTTCTTCAGCAAGGGCCTTAATAAGTTCTCCTTCTATATAGTTTTCTCTGATAATTACTTTTTCCATTTTGCTGTTAAAAAATATGTAGGCATTATCACCTTCATCAATATGATTTAGGGCAATGGAAACATCTTTTAATATTTGATCCACATCCTGGTAGCTGTTATTTATCTCAAGGATTCCAATTTGTATATCTATATACTTACTCTCAGTTATGGAAATTTCATTTAGTACATTTGTAATTCTTTTTGCCAAATGGATTAATTCATCCTTGTCTTCATAGTCATTTACATAAACCACAAATCTATCAGCAGAAAACCTAAATGCCATATGATTTAAGTCTAAAATCCTTTCTATTTCAATAGACATTTTCTTTAGAAGCTTGTCACCATATTGGTAACCAGATAGTAAATTGACGGACTTAAAATCAATACAGTTGATTAGTAGTATTGCCCTGTTATAATCTTTCTTCCTTTCAATATCCTCCGTCAAATAATCTATTAGATATTTATTGTTAGCTAGGCCTGTTAATAGATCATAATAGGCCAATTTTATTAATTTCCTGTTTTCATAATACATATTAAAGATTATATATGCCACAGAAATCAATATTACAGATAGGCTTATTTTCCATACCATATTTATTGATTTTACAAGTTCCTCCATATCTCCTAAGGATTTAGTATAATGAAGAGTACCTATTCTTTCATTATTATAATTTACTGGAACATAGATATCGTATACCTCCTCATCACCAGTATTATCAATCTGACTGTAGTCATTATTTTTTAAAATTGTTTCTCTAACTTCTTCATCAACTATTTCATCTCCAATAGCCCCTACATTAGTACTATCAATAATTCTAAAGTTATTATCAATTAAACTAATTTCTACAGTTTTAGTGATTTCCCTCAGATTTTCAAGTACCTCTTGCACACGGAAACTTTCCAGAAATTCGTGTATTTTATCAGCTGAAATACCTACTTGGATTAAACCCCCATGAGCTAGCCTAAAGTAGGCATATTTATAATAAAATTCTGATTCTGTATCCCTTCTTATAGCTTCTACAAGACTTTCACTTTTGCTGCCCATAAATTCATAAACTGGATGCCCCTCATATGCCTTCCACCCTATATAGTTTCCATCGTTAGAATATATTATTTCACCTTCTGAGTTATAATAATATACTTTATCTATCTCTAAATTTTTAGCCATTTGATCAAGCAGTATATTACTAAATTCTCCATCGTGCAAGGTTATTGTTCTACTAGAAACCAGCAGTTTTTCTTCAAGCATCTGATTAATTATTTCATTTGCTTCAATGACTTTGCTTAAACTATGTGAGTGGTTTTTAGCAGAAATTATTGATTCTATTTTTAAATTATTGTATTGCAATTTTTTTATACCGTTAATAATGCTACTAGTAATAATTAGCATTATTACTAGTATTAGCAGAATAAAGATGGCTTTTGATCTGATTTTTTTAAATTTCAAGCCTCTTCCCCCTAATTCTGTAAAATAACATCTTATACCAAACTTACCCTATTTTTATATAGTATAATTATATAATTTAATACTTTAATTTGGAGCTGTATATCCTCCCTAGGAAAAACCTCATTTCTGTAGGGCTGCCCTATATGTCCATCCAAATTAAACAGCCTAAAGGATGACATGAAAAAAGTTATTCAAGTTTCAGCCCTGATCCCTTGGTTAAATAAAAACCTCACCCTATATTCCTATAAGGTGAGGTTTTTTTCTAATAATCTATTCCTGCTGCTTGAATTCTTTCTGGTTTTGATGTGGAGCAGGGTGTTACTCCATAGACCATGCCACAGTGTGGGCACTTTGTTTCTAGGTGGGTCATTTGGAATTCTTTTTCACACTCTACACATTTTATATCAACTTCAAAAGGCATAGGTCTAGTATTAAAGTCCATGGACCTGATTTTATCTACTACTTGTCTTCCATCTCCAAAACTTCCTGTACATCCTTCGTGCATTGTATATCTCTCCTTTTTAAAATCTTTCCACTTCTTAATTCTTCTCTCATTCCTTGTATGAAATGGTCCATTTCTTCTAGTTTTACTAGAAGTTCTTTTTCTTCCTGGCTGGTTTCTATGATTTTTGAAATCCCACCATTTTTTATTATAATTCTTCTATCTGCTATTAGGGCTAGGGTAGGGTCATGGGTTGCCATTAGGACGATTTTGTCTTCATCCACTAAAAGACTTAGGGCCTTTCTCCTATCTATCCCTGCATTTTCTATTTCATCTATAAGGACTATAGGGGCTGAGCTAAGGATGGCTGTATCTGCTATCATAAGTGCCCTGGACTGACCTCCAGATAGGGATGTGACTGGTGTTTCTAAATCAAACTTTTCCCCAGCCAGATTATTGGCAGCCTTTATAATCTTTTCTACTGTGTTTTCCACATCTTCCACTAGCCTACTTTCAGCATGGAGTTCCAAAAACTCTCCCACTGTTAGGTCCATTACAAAGTTCATATTTTGTGATAGTTGGGCAACCAGTTTGTTGTTTGATGAAAATCTCCACTTTTTATCTGGGATCTCCCCATCAATTAGTATAGTTCTCCCTGTTGGAGTGTCATTTTGGGCAGTCCATTCTATATCTGCAAGAAGTCTTGACTTACCTGACCCTGTGGGTCCTACTATAGAAATTATTTCAGACCTCTTTATAGTTAGGTTTTCAAAACCCTCTGGATTCCTATACTTATCAAAGCCAGGTAGGATGGTTAAGGATTGTATTCCTTCTTCCTCTTCTAGGCCAAGAAATTCCTTCATTTGATTTATATATGTCTCTAGGCCAGACAAGAGTCCTTCCTTATCTATAGCAAAATCTTCTACTTCTTCTTCTGATATGGTCTCCAAATACTCAGTAAAGGTTTTATCCTTATATTCTTCTATATTTAATTTGTTTTCTTCAAAGTAGCCTTCAATAAATGGATAGTTTTTAATTAAATCTCTTATGGGTGTTTTATTCATAGTCTTCACCTAAATCCATCTTTCTTACATTGCCCATTTGGAAGGCTTCCCCTATTCTGGTTTCACCTAAGCAATAGGAACATAGGGCTGCTGGCATAGGGAATCTTAGCTCTCTTCCCATGACTGAGTCTATCTTGTTTTCTTCATCATATAAGAGAGTGCTTAGCTCATAGGCTCCTTGGCCAGTTAAGCCGTTTATATGCATGGTTATGGCCTTTGGGTTTACTGAGTTTGTCCTAGATGCAAAAACTTCCCTTTCTGCCTGGGATACTATATCTCCCTTGGTGATTACTACTATATCTGCAGATTTTAGCATAGGTCCTATTTTTCTTGGTGTATTTATACCTGATAGGTTGTCTATGACACAAACCCCTTTTATTTCCTTTATATAGGGGGAGCACCTATTGCATAGGCCTGCTGACTCAGTTATAAGCATATCAAGTTTTCTCTTGATCCCCCATTGGACAACTTCTTCTATATTTGCTGCGAAAAAATGGTCAGGACAGAGGGCGCCTGATAGGCCCTTTTTTACTGGTATACCTGCCTTTTCATATAGAATGTCATCATCTGTATATAGGCAGTCAAACTTTACTACACCTACAGATATGTCCCTATGTTTTAAGGCATCTATGGTTTTTAATATTACACTGGTTTTCCCCGAAGAGGGTGGACCAGAGAATACTACTAAATTCAATTTGCTTCCTCTCCTTTTGCTGTGTGGAATATTTTTAGACATTTAAGGATTAATTCACCAATATCATCATGGCTATTGATAAAGTCCCAGCCTAGCCATAGGAATTTCCTGTCCTTGGTAAACTTATTGTCTACCTGGGGATGTACAGATGGGAAACCACCCTTGTCTGCTAGAAGTTCCCCTACCTCCTGTGACAAAAAGAAGTCAACTATTGGCTTGGTCTTTTCCTTTGATTCTTTCTTGGTCAATAGAAATATAGGGCTCAAGATAGCTCCATCTTCTGGCCATACTGGTTTTAGTGGGCTTGTATCCTTTACCATCTGTGTAAACAAGTATGGCATAACTGTAACAGTTGGTTTTTTCATATCACCACGTTTTATATTTGACTTTACCATTTCTGCTGGTGACATACTTCTTAGTAGGGTTTTACCAAGTTTCTTTATTCCTTCCTCTCCATAAAGCCTATATATGGTTAGTAGCATGGCATTGAAGAGGTCAAAATCATGAAGGGGCAGGGATACAGATTCTTCAAATTCTGCTTTCAATAAGTCTTCCCAGGTTTTTGGCATTTCCCTTCCATTAAGCTCATCTATATTTACAAGAAATACAGCAGGCACTCCCCCCATAACTGTATATTGCTTATGTGGGTCCCTGAAGTCTATTTCCTCATTCTGGAAATCAGGATTTAGTCTCTCAAAACCAGAAATATCTTCAAATATTCCTTTGCTCTTGTATTTTCCTATTAGGTTTTTATCGAAAAACAGGTCAAAACCTGCAGACATAAATATATCTGACAAGTCTTCTTCCTTATCCTCTTCAAATTTTGCCCTTAACCAGTCTACACCTATATTGGCTGATTGAAGCTCATAGTCTATTTTGAAGCCTAATTTTTCTTCATTTTCTTCTATCCATTGACTAAAGCCTTCAAGGAGCGGGATTCTTACAGGACAGGGTAGAACCCCCTCAATTTTTATATCCCCACCATCATCCTTCTTGGTGCCTCCCAAGGTCTTGTCCTCAGAGAAAAGATTTTGCTCTATGGCTTCAACTAACTTGTCTTCAAAGAGCTGAACATTGACCCTTTTGGATAAACAGGCCATTTCCATGGTGATGGTCCTTCCCATGATTTTTCTAAGCTTTTCATTCTTTAGCTGGTCAAAGCCATGGGCTACAAATATATCTATGGTTTCTGGATATTTTTCGGTTATATCATAAACCTTATCCTTTATATCGAAATATTTATTCATACTCAACCTCCTTATCTTAATGTTTCTTCATGAACTGATACTTACTCATGTTTTTTTATTATATAATATTATCATATAATATTCAATTTTCTTTTATATATCTTTTTCCCTCTTCATAGCCACCCATATGGTTGAATATTTTATTGTTATACTTATGAAAGTATGGAATCTTATGGATTTTTCCAATGACATCCTATATAATATAGTCACTATATGTCGGATATTGGTAAATAGACTAAAAGGGGGCTTATCTTCTAGTGGAAAAGATAAAATTAACAAAAAAAAATGATAAACTTAAGGCAAGGGGCCTTAAGAAAGAAAAGAAAGAAAAAACAGGTCCTAAAATAAAACGAGGATCAATCAAGGGAAGATTGATGTTTTTACCTATTGCAATTGTTTTGATTGTAAATATTAGTATTGGGCTAGTGTCAACTCATTTTACCAAAACTAGCCTGATAGAGGAAATGCAAAGAAATGGTGAGGTTTTAATAGCTGAATTCACAAACCGCCTAAGTGATAATGAAAAAGCCTTGGATGTGGTAAGAGAAAATATTGAAAAAGATATCCGTAATGTTGCAAGGTCAACCTACAGGATAAAGGATGAAATTTCCAACCATAGATTGATGGAGATAGCAGCTGATTTGCAGGTAGATCATATTGTATATTTTAGCCCAGATGGGGTAGGTCAATATTCAAACTTTAACCATTTTATTGGTTGGACTCCTGAAGCAGGAAGTTCCTTACATAGCTTCTTTTCTTCTAATGAAAAAGAGTTGATGGAAGATTTATCTAGGGATCCCAAAACAGGTTTTACCTTTAAGTATGGAACCCTACGCTTTGATGATGGAAGCTTTGTCCAAGTAGGAATTCTAGCCACTCAAATAACCATGATGACTGACCAGTTTAAGCATCAAAAATTAATCCAAAACCTGGCTGAGAATGAGGCCATAGCATATGCAGGATTTATTGACAATGACTTAAGGGTGACTGCCCATAGTGATTTTGACTACTTAGGCTTAGACTTATCTGCTGATAAGCTTGTTGAAAATGCTATAGTTGATGCTGTAAGCCAATCCACAGAAAGAGTTTATGGGGATACTAGGATACCTGTATACAATGTAGTTTCGCCTATTGAAGTGAACAATCAAGCCATAGGGGCCTTGAATGTAGGCTTCTCCATGGAACATATCAACGATTCTATTAAGCAAAATGCTATTTATATAACTGTAGCAGCTGGAATAGGAATAGCTTTGTTGGGGATTCTCTTGTTCTCCACCTCTCAGTATGCTATAAAAACTACAAATAACCTTAAAGATCTAATGGGTTATATGGCCAAAGGTGATTTTTCCAATGATGTTCCGCCAGACTTGTTAAAGAAAAATGATGAATTTGGGGAGATATCAGAGTCGGTAGATAGTATGCAAAGTTCTATAAGGAATATGATAAAAAATGTCCTGGGAAGGGCCCAGGGGGTTGCTGCATATTCCCAAGAACTAAATTCTACTACCTTCCAATCTACAGAAGTTTCAAATGAAATGGCTAGGGTAATCGAGGGGATTGCCTCAGCTGCTAGTGAACAGGCCAGGGAAACTGAAGAAGGTTTTAAGGCTGTTATGGAGTTGGAAGCTGCAGTAAACAATAACATAACCTTTGTTGAGGACCTAAACAAGTCTACCAATGAAGTAGATGTAATTAAAAATGAAGGTCTAGAACTTATACATGAGCTTGTGGATAAAACTGAAGAAACCGGGAAATCATCCACAGAAATCACATCAATTATCAAGGATACTGATGCAAGTGCAAGACAGATAGCAACTGCTAGTCAAATGATAAAAAGTATAGCGGACCAGACCAATTTGCTTGCTTTAAATGCTGCGATTGAAGCAGCCAGGGCTGGAGAGGCAGGCAGGGGATTTGCTGTAGTTGCTGATGAAATCAGGACTTTAGCAGAACAATCCAATGGATTTACTGAAGAAATTGGTAAGATTATTGATGATTTAACCAAAAAAACCTCGTCTGCTGTTACCATTATGAATGAGATTCAAGAAATTATTGCGTCCCAGTCTACCAGTGTAATGCGGACGAATGAAAAGTTTGATGGTATAGCAAAATCCATTGAAAGTATGAAGGAAGTTATAGAAGTTGTCAGCAAGTCAAGCCATGAAATGAATTTAGAAAAAGAGAAAATCGGCAAGGTTATAGAGCATCTTGCTGCCATATCCCAAGAAAATGCTGCATCTACTGAAGAAGCTTCAGCCTCTGTAGAAGAGCAAACAGCTGCTACAGTTGAGATTGCAAATTCCAGTGAGGAGCTGGCTAAGATTGCTGGTGATTTAAATAAGCAGGTTGAACAATTTAAGATCGATTAAGAGGGTGCCTAGGCACCCTCTTCTATTGTCTGAAACTGTTCTTCTATAATTGTATCTAGGTTTTCTTGGAAGCTTATAGCCTCCTTGGACCTAGTATCCAGTCCATTTTTCTCCAGTAATCTTAGATAGTCATTAAATATATTTGAAATTCCCTTGGTTTCCACCTCATTTATTTCATCCCTGTATAGGTTAATAACATCTTCCTTTAAGATTGTAGTATCCTTATTGGTCAAGATATTTTCCCCATCTTCTTCTACAATAAGAATTGATAAGTACTTTTTATATAATTCCAACACCTTAGGTCTTGTAGTTCCATTTGGAAAGATTATAAGATGGTCTTCTGCTGTCTTTGCTCTTTCCAGGGCTTCTTCAAGGCTTATATTTAACTTGTCTTCATCCGTATAGGTCCTGGTTCCTTCTGTGAAAAGTATATTCAAATAAGATCTGATTTCTAGACTTACATACTTTTTGTAGCGATTTAGAAGTATGTAGGATTCATATATATTGTAATTGTTTCTATCTAAATACTCTTCCAGCTCTATAATCATTTGGCTTGCATCTTTCTTGGTCTGGTCCCCTATATATTGATTAAGAAAAAGGGCAATATCCCCCCTATTGTTTTCTATTTCTAAGAGCTTGTCATACTCCTCCATTACATTTATTTCCTTAACTTCTGGATCAGGGGTCTTCTTGTTTACAGCATCTTTATCCTTTGGAACCTTGTGGGACCTTTCACAAGCTGCAAGTAGACTGATAATTAAAATACATATTAATAGGTAAGCTAATTTTTTTCTAGGCCTTCTCATCTACCACCCTCCCCTGTGATTATTTGTTTCATATGAAAACAATATTTAAAGTATGTAGAAATGTATATCTTTCCTTCTTCTATATATACCACAAATTTTGAAATTATATAGTTACAATCTTGTTACAAATATATCAAGCCTCCTATATATTTTTCTACTCTTATTTTCTTATTTATGTTATAATATCTTGATTAATAGAGATAAGGAGAATTAGCTTTGATAAATGTAAATAATGTAAGTTTAAGATATGGTTCACAGAAATTATTTGAAGATGTATATCTTTCTTTTGCCCCTGGCAATTGCTATGGTGTAATAGGAGCAAATGGAGCAGGTAAATCTACCTTCCTAAAAATATTATCTGGTGAAATAGAAGCCAATACTGGAGAAATTTTTATGGATAAGGATGTCCGTATGTCTGTTTTGAAACAAGACCACTTTGAATACGATGATTTCAAAGTTATTGATACAGTTATTATGGGCAACAAGAGACTATATGAAATAATGATAGAAAAAGATGCAATTTATTCTAAGGAAGATTTCTCAGATGAAGATGGTATCAAGGCATCAGAGTTGGAAGGAGAATTTGCAGAAATGGACGGCTGGGGTGCAGAGTCTGAAGCTTCTTCCCTACTGCAGGGCCTAGGTATAGATACTGACTTGCATGAAAGAAAGGTCCATGAGTTAAAAGGCAATGAAAGGGTTAAGGTGCTTTTGGCCCAGGCTCTTTTCGGTAAGCCTGGGATCTTAATCCTAGATGAGCCTACTAACCACTTAGATGTAAAAAGTATCAAGTGGCTACAGGAGTTTTTGGGAGATTTTGAGGGAATAGTGATAGTAGTATCCCATGATAGGTATTTTCTCAATGAAGTCTGTACAATAATGGTAGATATAGATTTCGGAAAAATAAAAATGTTTACTGGTAACTATGACTTCTGGTACGAATCAAGCCAACTGGCCTTACAAATGGCTAAGGACCAGAACAAGAAAAAAGAAGACAAGATAAAAGACTTACAGGCCTTTATAGCCAGATTTTCTGCCAATGCCTCCAAGTCTAAGCAAGCCACTTCAAGGAAAAAACTTTTAGAAAAAATTACCCTGGATGATATCCAACCTTCCACAAGAAGGTATCCCTTTGTAGGCTTTACTATGGAGAGGGAAGTGGGGAATGAAATTCTCTCTGTAGAAAACCTAAGTAAAAGTGTAGATGGGGTTAAAGTCCTAAATGATATAAGTTTTCGTATAAACCCAGGAGATAAAATTGCCTTTATAGGGGATGAAATTGGAATCTCAAGCCTCTTTGATATCTTATTCAATGAAGATGAAGCTGATAGTGGTTCCTTTAAATGGGGCCAGACCATAACTACTTCCTATTTCCCCAAGGATAATTCTAAGTTTTTCAATCATGTAGATCTAAACTTAGTTGATTGGTTAAGGCAGTTTTCTATTGAACAATCTGAGATTTATATCAGGGGATTTCTAGGAAGGATGCTCTTTTCTGGTGATGAAGCCTTAAAGAAGGCAAAAGTTCTATCTGGTGGAGAAAAGGTAAGATGTATGCTTTCTAGGATGATGATGAAGGAGGCCAATGTTTTGATTCTTGACCAACCTACCAACCACCTAGATTTGGAGTCTATCACAGCTGTAAATAATGGTTTAATTAATTTTAAATCAAATATCCTCTTCACCTCCCATGACCACCAGTTTATACAAACCATAGCCAATAGGATAATAGAAATCACCAAGGATGGCTTTAGGGATAGGTCTATGACCTATGAAGAATATATAGAGGAATATTTTTAATGAGAGCCTAGGCTCTCATTTTTATGATCCGCTTTTTATGGTTACCAGAAGAATTTCAGGTCTGTTAAAAATCCTGATAGGAAATACACTATTACCCAAGCCTCTGCTTACAAACATTGTAGATGAATCCTTATGATAAGATCCACTTGTATATTTGGGAAACAATCCCTGATCTGGGGCAATCAATCCACCTAGAAAGGGAATTCTAATTTGCCCACCATGGGCGTGTCCCGTAAAGATTAAATCCATGTCACTATTAGAATACAAGTCAAATAACTCTGGCCTGTGAGAAAGCAATATTTTAAATCCTTCATAACCTGACCATTTGTTCAGGTTTTCTAAAATTTCAATAGTTTTTGTATCTTCAAAATAACTTGAAGTATGGAAATCAGGGTCTCTTAGCCCAAATATATTGATCCAACTATTATTTTTATAAATCCTTTCTTCTCCATTATCCATAACAACCACACCTGCATCTTTCAAACTTTCTTCTACTGAAGAAAACTTTCCCGACCAGACTTCATGATTTCCTGAAACATAGTATACAGGTGCAATATCAACAGCACCTTTAATAAAAACCATAGCCACGTCTAAATCATACTTTCGCCTATCAATTAAATCGCCTGTAATCACAATGATATCTGGTAAGATAGCTTCTATCTTATCCAATATCTTTCTCTGATTTTTCCCAAAATTCTTGTTATGAAAATCAGATATATGGACAACTTTATAATCATCAAAATCTATAGGAATTTTAGCATTAGCATAATCAGATTTTGTTATAACAATACTGTTATTTTGCCATATACAAAAGATTATAATAGTAATTATAAAAGCAAACAATATCAATGGCTTATATGTTACTAGTATTTCTTTCACTTGCCCACCCCACCTATATAAATTCCCTTCCAGGGCATAAAAATCAACTACTTCTATTTGATAAATATTTTCCTAGTATAGATATGAAAATTATATCATAGCAGTATGACTCATTCAACACTATGAAATACCTCCATCATGCTTTTGTAGGCTTGTTTTGGGTATAAGAAGATAGAGTATAAGATTAGGAGTTGATATAATGATAAATATTAAGGTGTTTTCTGACTATGCTTGTCCTTTTTGCTATATAGGTTTTTCTATTGCTGATAAGCTAAGAAAGGAAAGGGAAGATATAGAAATTCTTTACTTTCCCTATATTCTAGATCCTAAGGTCCCACTTGAGGGAGCTGATTTAAAAGATTCTATACCAGCAGAAAGAATTGAAATGGCCTATAAAAGAATTGAACGTCTAGGCAAGGAATATAATTTAAACCATATAAATAAAAGTAAAAAGTTCAACACCAATAGGCTTCATAAGGCAGCACTATATGCTGAAGAAAAAGAACTTTTCTATGAATTTTCTAAGGAAGCCTTTAGATATATATTTGAATTGGGTAAAAATGTAGGTGACCCTCAAGTAATAAACCAGTTAGCCCAGTCCCTAGATTTGGATATCAATGAGATGAATGAAGAAATTGACAGTGGTAGGTTTGACCAGCAAATAGAAGAAGCCGCTAGGCTAAGTAGGGTCTACAATATTGAAAGTGTTCCAACCTTTATCATCAATGGTGAAAAGCATGTAACTAGGCTTAAGGATTATGAAAGGTTTAAAAGGGATTTACTAGAATAGAAAAAACTTAGGGACCATGAAAAACGTCTCCGTGGTCCCTAGCTTGAATATACTAATACAAAAGATAAATTTTAAGTAATAAAACTGAAATATATGAGTAATTAATAGTAAAGATAGAGAACAGGATTAAACAGGGGTATAAGGTCTATACAGATGTATTTAACCAGAAACCTTTCAAGTTTCTAATGTCAGCTTTTAAGTCTGGACACTAAATAAGGTTTTATATATACTAAACCTTAAGGAAGGATGTGTTTTTGATGGCCGATAAGGGGAAAATAGGCAAAGTATTACATAGGATATATTATATTGGTGCAATTTTTATATTTGCATATGCTTTTATTGCATATAGATATCCAGCAAACTGGCGGTTAAATCCTCTACTTGTAATTTTCATCTTTGGTTTATTGATATATGTCTTAACACTAATAATGGAAGTTGAGGAACGAAAACCTATGAACTTTCTTATTTTAATTTTAATAACAATAGGAGTAGTAATTTATGGTTATCGTAGGGGCATATATATATGGTTTTAGGAGAATGGGAAGTGTGTTTCTGAAAAGGGCCAACTTCCTTTGACCTTTTAAACAGGGAGGTGATTAATATGAAACAAAAAGATAAATACCAGCTATTAAATAGGATTTTTATAGAGAATGTGAAATAATTTGTGTATGATAATCCTCCAAGTTAAGGTAAAATAAAAATATCTTAATAAGGAGGATTTTCTAATGGCAAGAAAAAGACCAGAAAGAAAAAATCAAAAACTATTAGACCTAATAAGAGAGGAATACCAACCAGAGACAGCAGGTGATATTCAGGAAGCATTAAAAGATCTAACATCAGGTCTTTTAGAAGAAATGCTAAAAGCAGAGCTAGATGAACACTTAGACTATGATTATGGTGAAGAACCCTTAGGCTTAAACACCAGAGATGGCTACAGTAAAAAAACATTAAAATCAAGTAATGGTGAAATGGAAATTAATGTTCCAAGAGACAGAGAAGGATCCTTTGAGCCCCAGGTAGTAAAGAAATACGAAAAAGACATATCAAACATAGAAAATCAGATAATCTCCATGTATGGAAGAGGAATGACAACGAGGGATGTATCAAGCCATATACAAGAAATCTATGGATTTGGACTATCAAAATCCATGGTAACAAAAATGACTAATAAAATCCTGCCAACCATAGAAGAATGGAGACAAAGACCTTTAGAAGAAGTCTATCCCTTCGTATTTATGGATGCCATCCATTACAATGTAAGAGATAATGGTATTATAGAAAAAAAAGCAGTATATATAGTATTAGCTTATACCATGGATTGATTTAAAGAAGTACTGGGCATGTATGTAGGTGAAAATGAAACATCAAAATATTGGTCAATGGTATTAAATGATCTAAAAAACAGGGGATTAAAAAATGTATTAATATTCTCAACAGATAACCTTCCAGGCTTTAGTCAAGCAATGACAGCAGTATATCCAAAAGCTGAAATACAAAAGTGCATAATCCATCAAATAAGAAGCTCTACAAGGTATGTAGGCTATAAGGATATAAAAGAGTTAATGAATGACTTGAAAACCATTTGCAAGGCAAATACAGAAGAAATAGCCTTCATACAACTAGGTTACTTTGAGGAAAAGTGGAGTAAAAAATATCCATCCTGTGTAAATAACTGGGAAAATAACTGGGCAGAATTATCAACCTTCTTTAAATATCCACCAGAAATAAGGAAACTTATGTATACAACAAATGCAATAGAAAACTTTAATAGGCAACTTAGGAAAGTAACAAAAAATAAAGCTATCTTCCCAACGGATTTTTCCTTAGAAAAAAGCCTATATTTAGCTATGGTAAATGCTACAACTAAGTGGACAAGCAGGATGAGAGGATGGGACCAAATAGTAGGTCAGCTTCAAATATTTTTTGCTGAAGTCCTTGAAGACTAGAAAATAAAAAATGTGGGTTTGTGGATAAGAAAAAAACTCTTACCCACAAGCCCCACATTTTGGCTACTACTAAATAGTATTTTCTAAAAGATTAGCTGCAAACCTTGACAGCTTAAATTTCTTGTGTAAAATTTATATAAAGCTAAATTTAAGATTATTCAACACCAATTCTTTAAATTAGCAACTATAATAGTTTTAAATTTCATCAAAATTCCTTAGCTTGGATGAATGGAACACAAACTATTTCACACTACCTTTTTACAACAACAAACCTCTTAATTTTCCTGCATCTATTTACTAGAGATATATAAGTGGCATATATGATTAAATACAGCCAAAGGGTCTTTCCCTTGGCCGTATCTTGTATATCTGCTATGTGCTAAACCCTTAAACGTTCACCTTTTGGATCATGTATAGTTTTATTTATAATTGTAGTATCAACTAACTGATTATCAAATCTGATTTTTACTCTTTCTCCTTCAACCGCATATTTGGCATCTATTAGAACCATACCAAAGCTGATATCATATGTTACTGATAGAGCAGCACTTGTTACTCTACCAATTATTTTATCATCTACCAAGACTTCTGCACCACTTGACGCTATAAGGTTTTTATCTTCTATTTTAAAGCCTGTTAATTTCTTTTCAGGACCATTTTTCTTTACTTCTGCTAGGGCATCTCGACCTATAAAGTCTGTATCTAAAGCAACACTCCATCCTAGTCCTACTTCGTATGGATTTGTATGCTCACCGTAGTCTTTTCCTCCTATATAGCCTTTCTCTAGCCTTAAGGTACCTCCTGCTGTTGTTAATCCACAATATTTTGCATCAAACTCTTTTCCTGATTTTGCTACTTCTTCCCATACATGAGGGCAATCTTCTGCTTGTATATACAATTCAAAGCCTAATTCTCCTGTGAATCCAGTTCTTGATGCTAGTATCGGGCAACCTGCTATTTCTACTTCTTTAAATTGGAAGTATTTTACATCATCTAGGCTTGGGCTACAGATACTATTTATTAAGTCTCTGGATTTTGGACCTTGGATTGAAAGCAGTCCATAGGCTGAAGTTACATCAGTAACATAGGCTTCCATATCCTTGCTGTATTCCTTAAATCTGAGATTGTCCTTATCCCTTCCTGCTGTACTTCCTACTATCCAATAGTGTTCTTCATTGAAACAGTATACGGTTGTATCATCATAGATTCCACCGTCTTCATTTACCATGGTTGAATACAATACGTCCCCAGGGCTTAATTTATTTACATCATTTACTATCATCTTTTGGACAAATTCTTTTGCTTCTTTTCCTTTTACGTCAAATTTTCCCATGGTAGTAAAGTCTGTTATCCCTACATTGTTCCTAACTGCATTATGCTCTTCTACTGGATCTGTATACTTTTGTGGCGTGCTCCATGCTCCGGTTCCCATGGTTGCTCCTTCTGCCACATGTAAAAAATAAAATGGTGATTTCTTCATTTTACTTCCCTCCTAATATATTTTATATCTTCTTGAAGGTAACTTTTAAATTTTAACCCTATAAGCTCCTGCTTATAAAATCTTTTTCTTTGAAAGTTACCTTCAAAAACTACTTTTAGCTGGATTGCTTTACAAGGTTATATGTTTAGCTGGTTTTATCTAAATATCAAGCTTGTACACTTTCTTTGCATTTTCAGTCAATACCATCTTGGCTGCCTTCATGGCATATTCCTCAGTAATTACATTGTCATCAATAAGATTTTGTAGTGTCTTTCCTAATACTCTCTTGAAATATTTTGCACCAAACCAGATAAAATCTGGCATACCTGAACCATCAGACCCATATAGTACTTTGTTGAAAGGTGCTATTTCAAATATGGCCCTTAGTTTTCCATCTACTGCATGACCAGCATATGGGCACATTGATGATACATCTAAATACATATTTTCATATTGTCCCACAAGGTAGGCAGCGTATTCTACATTTGGATAACCTGCGTGAACCATTACAATTTTTGTGTTTTTACACATTTCGTGATTAATAGCCTCATACATTAATAAGGGGTTATTAATTGTCAGGTTACTAAGTGGACTATCCCCAGCTCCTGTATGAATTTGCAAAGGTATATCATTGTCTGCTGCAACTTTTGCCCCCATTAAAAATGCATAGTCCCTTATGATTTTTGCTGCACTTTCGTCAGTCTTATCTGCAAGATAGGCATAGTAGCCTTTCCTTACCTCAGTTTCATTTTTAGGTTCAATCCCTAATCCTGTTTTATAAGCAATTATTGACTTAAGTGAGATTAGTTCCTGGTCAGCAATCATTTTATTTGTATTTTCGATAAATCTAATTTTAAATTCATCAAATGAAAGCTCTTCTTTTAATAAATCATCTGTAACTCTCTCTATCCTATTAACTTTTCCTATCTTTACTGATTTGTTTATTTCGTCAAATTCATTTAATTCATCTTTTGTCAACCTTATATCTGTTACTGGGGAACCTACGTCTGCTATGATCATTTTTAAATTAATATCTTCCCATAATTTTTCAATATACTTTTCTGGATCATTCAGATATATTTCTTTTATTTTCTCTATAACCTCAGGTTGTGAAAGATTAGTATCTAGATTGTGAAACCTTCTCATTTCTTCTACAGACATTTGATAAAAACTCATATTCCTAATATCTTCTAAAGGTAATTTATTTAATGAAAGTGACCACATACGTTCAGTTTCATTTGGCAAACGATTAGTAGGAAATGGATGGCAATGATTATCTATTACAGGTAAATTTTCTAAGTTCATTAGTTTCCTCCCTTAAATAAATTATTTTATAGCTTTAATTAATTATTATAAAAGTAAGATCCTTAACTAAGTGAATCAAGTTGAACTATTTCCCCATCCTTTATTTCATAAATGAAGACTTCTTTTGCTGGTGTTCTATTTTCATCAAAAGTAAATGTTCCTGATACTCCAACATAATTTTTAAGATTCTGAAGCTCTTCCTTAATCTTCTCTTTATCATCTCCAACCTTCTCAACTGCACCTAATAGTAGATTTAGTGAATCATATGATTGAGTTACATAGGTATCTATGAAAGCTCCAGTAACTTTATGGTATTCTTCAGAAAGCCATAGATATTCTTCATTATCCGTTTCTAATTCTATAGTGTTGGTTAGGGTAACACCTTCTACGTCATCTCCAAATACTTCAATAAATTCTTCTTTAAAAAATGTGTTTGATCCTACATATGGCACATTTAGATCAAGTCCTTTAGCTTGTTGAATGATTTGGCCACCGTCAGAATATAAGGAAGCTAAGAATAGGGCATCTGGATTAACTTGCTTAATTTTTGAAATTAGGGATGTAAAATCTTTGGTTTCATTTGTAATATATGTTTCAGCAGCTACAACTTCTACACCTGGATATTCTTTCAATGCACTACTTAGAGTATCATACATACTTACTCCCCAGTCATCGTTAGAATATATGATAGCTACTTTTTTTGCACCTAGCTTATTTACTAAATATTCTGCTGCCTTTAGATTTTCGTATGCTAGGGTTACTTGAGCTGTAAAGATATATTCGCCACCTTTTGTAAAGTCTGGATGAGAAGCTTGTGGAGAAATCATAGGGATACCAGCTTCCTGAAGAATAGGAGCTGCTGCCATACTACAAGAGGATGTTTGACTTCCTATAACTCCTATGATATCTTTACTGGCTGCTATTTTTGAAGCAATATTTACACTTTCCTTAGGGTCATTCTTATCATCATATACCTCTAGTTCTATCTTCTTCCCATTTATTCCTCCTTGGGAATTAACCTTGTCTGCCAAGATTTGAAGAGTATTTCTATAAGTTATTCCATATTGAGCATTGTTTCCTGTTAAGGGTGCTAATAAAGCAAACTTATATACTTCACTATCAGACTTACCAGAACCAGAATCACCATTTCCTGAGCCACCTGAACATCCGCCAAAAAATGTTGCAATTAATAAAATGACTGTTAAAATATAGAAAATTTTCCTTCTCTTCACATAAACTCCTCCTAAATTTTTATTTTTTTATTAAAAAGCATAAATGAGATTGAAGCCTAGCTGTCAAACTTAATTTTATCTTAGCCTCCCAGATATGCATTTACTACTTCAGGTGAATTCATCAGGTCAGAAGCCTTACCACCTGATACTACCTTGCCTGTCTCTAATACATATCCCCTATCAGCAATCTTTAGTGCCATTTTTGCATTTTGCTCTACTAGCAGAATAGTTGCGCCCATAGATTTGATTTCTACAATTAATCTAAAGATGTCTTCTATGATTAAGGGTGCTAGCCCAAGTGAAGGTTCATCAAGTAGCAGAATTTTAGGATTAGCCATCATAGCCCTTCCCACTGCCAGCATTTGTTGCTCTCCTCCTGAAAGAGTTCCTCCAGCCTGATGCATTCTTTCTTTTAAAATTGGAAATAAATCTTGAACTGTTTTTAGATTCTTTTCAATATCTTTTTTATCACTTAAATAGGCTCCTAGTAGGAGATTATCATATACAGAAAACTTTGGAAAGATTTGCCTACCTTCTGGTACTAGGATAATCTTGTTCTTGACGATATCTCTGGTATCTATATTGGTAATGTTTTTATCCCTATAGAAGATATTTCCTGTCTGTACCTTTACCAAGCCCATAATAGACTTCATCAGGGTTGATTTACCTCCACCATTGGACCCTATCAATGAAACAATCTCACCTTCATTAACTTCTATGTTTACATCTCTCAAAGCCACGATACTACCATAGTTTACGCTTACATTCTCCATTTTTAGTATACTCATATCTTTATTCACCTTTTCCCAAATATGCTTCAATTACCCTAGGATTCTCTTTTATTTCTTTCGGTGTTCCCTGGGCAATTGGTTTCCCGTGGTCCAGTACATATATGCGGTCACAAATACTCATAACAAACCTCATGTCGTGTTCTATCAAAAGAATTGTATATCCTAGTCCTGATAGCTCCTTGATTATTCCCGATAACTCCAAACTTTCACTTTCATTCATTCCTGCAACTGGCTCATCAATCAATAGAAGTCTTGGCTCTAGTGCTAGGGCACGTGCAATCTCTAACTTTCTTTGATGTCCATAGGGTAAACTCTTTGCCAAGTGATATCTCATATCATACATATTGAATATCTTCAAAATGTCTTCTGCCTGTTTTATAGATTCTTTTTGATTTTCCTTGTATTTTTTGGTTTTAAACAAGATGTCATGTATTCCATCTTTATTTTTATTAGTACATGCTACTAGCACATTTTCAAGTACTGTCATTCTTTTAAAAAGACGAATATTTTGAAAGGTTCTCCCAAACCCAATTTTTGCAATTTCATATGGCTTTAAGCCCTCAATATCCGTTCCCAATAGCTTAATAGTGCCACTTGTTGGTGGATAAAATCCAGTTACTACATTGAATAGGGTTGTTTTTCCAGCACCATTGGGTCCTATAACTCCTACAATCTCACCTGGAGAAACATCTATATTTACGTCATTTAGTGCAGTAAGTCCACCAAATTTTTTTACAAGTCCTGATACCTGTAAGACAAAAT
>CAZFIO010000002.1:10661-49895 GCA_964519585.1 uncultured Tissierellaceae bacterium | reverse complement strand
CTTTAGGAAGGGAAATAAGTAAAATCCAAGAGGAAATATATAGAGGAACTATCCAGGAGGCTTTAGAAAAGTTTTCATCATCCACAGTTAAGGGAGAATTTGTCCTTGTTGTGGAAGGTAATAAGGACAAGGAAGAAGCTGTAAATATAGATATAAAGAAAGAATTAGAAAAGTACATAGAAGAAGGATACAGCAAAAAGGCTTCTATAAAAATAGTAGCAGAAAAGCACAATCTACCAAAAAACCAAGTCTACAAAGAAATGAACCAGATAGAAAATAAACAATAGTCAAGCAATGGACAAGCGATAGACAAGCGATAGATAAGCAATAGATAAGTCATAGGCAAACAATGGTTAAATAGCATAAGGCTTAAAGCTTAGAGCTGAAAGAAAAAGAATATAATTTTAAGAGCAGGGGCCAGTGGGGGAACGATAGGGGAACAATAGTCAAGCCATAGTCAAGCAATGGACAAGCAATTGTTGGCAGGGTTCGGCTAAGTCATTTGTAGGGGCTAGCTTTGCTGGCCCGCTGACCCAAGACCTTATCTTTGTCATCCAAAGCACAGCGAAGGATCCAAGACCCCAAAGCCAGACCAGAAAATCTTTTTCCTTATGCTTTAGACACAGAGGGCCTGTCCCCACTGTGTCTACCACTAGACAATTGCTAGACTATTGCTTGACTACTGCTAGACTATCGTTCCCAAAAGGAGGTGCTCCTATTTACACTCTAAGCGACAAACTAAAATCAAAGGTTACAGATTTAAACCAGTTAATCACAGAAAAATATAAGGAGGTCCTATCTATAGACAGGAGGGACTTACGAAGCTTCATAGAAACCCATATAGGCCAGATCAAAAGCTTAGAAAAGCTAGATTTAGTATCCCTAAATGGTTACCAAAACAAGGGAGGGATTCTGGGAGTAGATGGGTCCAATAACAAGATTGGTGGGGCCTACCCCCACTTTGTGGAAGCCTATCAGGCCCTAGCAAAATCTACCTGCTACAAGGACATGCCCATAGTTCTAGCAGATATATACAGCCCCCTATATCCTGAAAAAGAAGAAAGTCCCCTGAAAAACAGGGAGGCCATAATAGATGAAAAGAAGAATATCAGGCTTGCTAGCCTAGAAGTGGAAGCTGCCTTGGAAGCCATAAATCAATTTAAACCCTACGCCATATTAATGGATGGGGGCCTTATAAGGTACAATATTTATGCCTACGATAAATGGATGGAACTAAGGGAGCTTTGTGAGGAAAGGGGGATACTTCTGGTAGGGGTAATAAAGGATATAAAAACATCCATTATAGGGAACAAGATGAAAGAAATAAACCCAGGCTTAGGAGATTCATTTTATGATAGGGAAATATTATTTGGGAAATTAAAGTATGGAGAAATGATAAATATTAGGGATGAGGTAAACAAAAAACTACCTGAAGGATATTCTTCTGCCTTTATAAGAACCTCCCTAGCACCAACTCCTATAGGAATGGATATAATTAATAGCCAAAAAGACTACATGGAAGAAATGGCAAGGCTTATCTTTACCCTTACTCCTGAAAACAGCAGGGGGGTCCCCCTGTGGTTAGATATAGTAGATAAGGAAGTAAAAATCTCAGATGAAATAATGAAGGCCCTCCTAGAAAGATATATGGATAGGGATATATACGAAAGATTTTTCATCTCAGAAAGAGACAAGAGGAATTAACGATAGACAAACGATAGACAAGCAATAGACAAACGATAGACAAACAGTAGTTAAGGACCTAAAAGCTTTGATTCATGAAAACAATTGCTAGGCCATTGCTTGACTATTGCTAGGCTATTGTAAGAAAGAGGTGTTTATATGAAAGTTGTTGGTATCACCACCCAGCAGGAGGTATTTGTTGGGTCCAAGGAAAGGAATTTTCGTATCAATGAATTTTTAATTATAGAAGATATAGACCAGGGGGACCTTCTAGGGGAAGTAGTTGAAGCCCAGACCTTTAACCGTTATATCCCCCTAAATATCTATGGGGACTTTGTGGACAACTCTGTACTGGAATCCCTCAAGGCCCTAGGCTATGATGTGGACCAAGACACTATATATATATCTAAGGTAAGGCTTTTAAACGAGGCTCTATATCCAATTCAAACAGGATCCAATATAAGGCCTCCAAGATTTGCAGAAGTAAAGAAAATCATGATAAAAACCTCAAAAGAGGAAGGCCTAAGCCTGGGAGTTATCAGGAATACTGATGATATGTACCAAGAAATGGATGAAGAGTTTAAGGATATCCTCTATACCTTTGAGGATGAGATTCTTAAGGAGCAAAATGAAATTCCCTATATTATGGATTTGAAATCCATGCACCACTACCCCCATATAGGAGTCTTTGGTGGGTCAGGTTCAGGTAAGTCCTTTGGACTTAGGGTATTATTGGAAGAACTAATGATGCAAAACATCCCAACCATAGTCTTGGACCCTCATTTTGAAATGGACTTCAGTGAAATAGCAGACTATCTGGATGAGGATAAAACTTTTAAGGAAAAGTTTAAGTGCCTTCAAGTAGGAAGCCATATAGGGGTAAAATTTGAAGATTTATCAGCCCAGGACTTGAAAAACCTTCTGGATGCTGCCAGCAATCTGACTGACTCCATGAACAATGTTGTTGATGTACTCTTTAAACCTAGGGATTCCTTCTATAGCTTCTACAATAGATTAAAAATGCTTACAGAAGCCCAGGAAGAAGGGACCATGGATAGGATTAATGGAAAGATAGACCAGGCATCTGACAATGAGGAAAGGAAGGCCTGGATACAAAGAAGAGAACTCTACGCCAACTATGACAAAACCTGCCCCTACAACTCAGTAAGAGGGATCATATGGAGGCTGAAGAGACTGGAAAATGAGGGGGTTTTCTCCAAAGACATTAGGGAGATTGAGGAAGGCCTACAGGCTGGAAAACTTATAGTAATTCAAGGGTCTACAAGAATACTACAAGTCTTTTCCACATATTTACTCAACAATCTTTACCACAAGAGAAGGGACTATAAGGATGCCCTTTATAAGAAAATCACTGCAGATTATTTTCCACCCTTTATTATAGTTACAGATGAGGCCCATAACTTTGCACCCAAGGCTTATGACTCACCATCCAAATCTATACTAAAGGAAATTTCTCAAGAGGGTAGAAAGTATGGGGTCTTTTTAATCCTAGCCACCCAAAGGCCTACCCTTCTAGATGAAACCATTACAGCCCAGTTAAATACAAAGCTAATCTTTAGGACAGTAAGGGCATCTGATATACAAACTATCCAGGAGGAAACAGACTTAACCCTAGAGGAGTGCAGGAGATTGCCCTATTTAAGAACTGGAGATGTGTTTATATCCTCAGCAACCATGGGTAGGACCATATATGGAAGAATCCGAGCAGCTATCACATCTAGCCCTCATACCCTTAACCCCTTTGATGAGCTAAAGGAAAGGTTCAAAGAAGAGGATGAAAAGTTTTTAAGAATTATATTATCAAAACTGCCTATCAATGACACTGAATTGTTGGATACCAGCCTAGAAATAGAAAAGGAAACAGGCCAAACCTTTGATATTAGAAATCTTGAAGACCGTTTAAAACAAATGGTAGACAAGGGCCACATAAAAAAAGAAGAAACCATATTTGGTTTCAGGTATATGGAAAATTAAAAGAGGTCCCTGGGGACCTCTATCTATTCTAGTACATATACATTTACTTTTCTTCTTCCAAACTTGTAGGCTTCAGTTCTAGTTTCTTTAAACAAGTCTATCCTATTTCCCTTAATTGACCCACCAGTATCTCCTGCTATAGCAAATCCATATCCCTCTATATAAAGCTGGGATCTTAGGGGTATAACCCTTGGATCAACTGCTACAACTCCAACCTGGGGTTTCATCCCAGTGGCTGTTTTACCAACCCACTTGCCCTGGGAGGCCTTGTCATCAGTATAGGCAGTAGCTGTCATGGTGTAGTGTTTTTTAAACCTGGTAGATCCTCTTGATGTTGCAATAATTCTTTCCTTACTACCAACTTCTACTATCTGGACCTGGGCTTCCTTCAGGACCTCTTCTCCATCCATGCTAGAGGAATCCAGCTTACCATTAATATATTTATCCATTCTATGGACTAACTTTATACCATCCTTACCTTTTTGTACAATTTTTTTTGTACCCTTATAGAGGTTAGGATTTTCCCTTGCTTCCTCACCAAAGGGAATACTTTCTTCTTCAGAGGCTAGCTGACTATGTACCCTGAAGATTTCTATAACCGCCATTGAATTAACCTTAGAGGATAACTCTGGCTTTACATAATCAAATTCACCTAGAACAATTTCTTGTTCCCTTAGGATATCATCCACATTATCGTGTATGGATTCAATCTCAAGTAAGGTATTATTGGCCTTAATTGTGTAAGGCTTTGGATTTATTATCACTATTTCTAGATCTTTTTCTAATTTAGATTCTAAGGGGAGATTAATATATGCCCCTTCTTTAACTATAACTCCTTCCTTCTCTAGAAAATCTTCTACAGTTCTTGAGCGAGATGATACTTCACTCAATTCCCCGTCTACGCTAAGCAAAACATTTGTCCCCTGGGAAATGTAAAATCCTACTGTTAGCAGTAAAACTAAAAGCAGAGACCCCAGGATTCTAAACTTCTTAGCAATAGAAGCTTTTTCAGTTTTCATCTTAAACCTCCTAAATTTGTAACTAATTTGTAACTATTCATACTACTGATGTATTTTAAACCATATTCCTAAATTTGTCAAATTTTTGGAATAATACCCCAAAACAACTTCATATCCAATGTCCTTAAAGCCACTTATATTAGTGATTTCCAAAAGCAAATATATTTATGCAAATATGAATAAATAGCTAGAAGAATATATATATTTATAGAAGACCCATTTTATTCAAACCAGGAAAAATTTAATCAAGATAGAATATAAAAGTAAGAAAGAGGTGGATTATGAGTAAAAAAAAGGGTTGGTTTCAAAGATATTTCCCTGTAATTTTACTTGGCGGAATAGGACTTGGCTTCCTATTGGGATACTTATTGGGAGAAAGGGCCACTATATTAAAGCCCTTGGGAGATATATTTTTAAATTTAATGTTTACAATAGTTGTACCCATGGTATTTATTTCAATTACTAGTGCCGTGGCAAGTATGGCTGATTTAAGAAGATTAGGAAAAATACTTGGCTTCACCCTGCTTATATTTATAATAACTGGACTTATAGCTTCCGCATTTATACTGATAACTGTAAATATTTGGCCACCAGCAGCTGGTAGCACAATTTCTCTTGGAAGCCCAGAAGATATGGCAAATGCAAAAACAGGAGCAGAAATCCTGGTGTCATCATTAACTGTAGGAAACTTCGGAGACTTACTAAGGAAGGAAAACATGCTACCCTTGATAGTCTTCTCCATATTGTTTGGATTGGCTACATCAGTTTGTGGTGGCGAAAAAAGCCCTATAGGAAAGTTTTTAAACAACTTAAACGATATAATTATGAAAATCGTAGACTATATTATGATCTATGCGCCTATTGGCCTAAGTGCCTATTTTGCAAATTTAATTGGAGATTTGGGGCCTGCACTTATTAGGGACTATGCCAGGGTACTTCTTATTTACTTCCCTGTGGTCTTTATCTACATGTTTACCATGTTCCCTATTTATACCTATCTAGCAGCAGGAAAAGAAGGGGTAAAATCTATGGCAAAGCATATTATTTCTCCTGCAGTTACTGCCTTTGCAACAGGTAGTTCCATGGCAACCCTGCCAGCAAACAAGGAGGCCTGCAAAAACATAGGAGTACCAGAAGATATATCCAATATAGTTTTGCCCATGGGGGCTACCATGCATATGGATGGGTCAGTAATTTCCTCCATTGTGAAAATCACCTTCCTATTTGGTATTTTTGATATGCCCTTCAATACCTTTGGGACCTATATTACGGCAATTATAGTTTCCATACTGGCAGCCTTTGTTCTATCTGGTGCACCTGGAGGAGGTCTGGTAGGGGAAATGCTTATAGTTTCTCTCTTCAACTTCCCACCAGAAGCCTTCCCCATAGTGGCAACCATAGGATTTTTAGTAGATGCACCTGCAACCATGCTAAACGCATCAGGAGACACCATAGCATCTATGATGGTTACCAGAGCAATTGAAGGAAAAAGTTGGTTTAAAGATAGGAACCCAATTAAAGAAAAGGTCTAGAATATTAAAGGCTCCCATTAGGGGGCCCTTAATATTTATTTTATTTATAATTATTATATATGTAGATATTTGAAAAAAAGATAATAATTTGATATATTATAGAAGATATTAGAGTTAGTTTTTAGGGAGGAATTTAAGTGACTTATTTAAGACTAATACAAAACAAAATGGAGGAGTGGGCAGAGACAGTTGGTTCTGCACTAAATGTTGACGTAGCAGTTGCGGATAAGAATTTAGCTCGTATAATAGGTACAGGTAATTTTAAAAACAAAATTGATGAAAATTGTCCAGAAGACTCTCTTTTTGCAAAGGTTATGGCTACAGGGCAAGCCAAAATTAATCTTATTGCAAAAAGTGAAGAGGATTGTATAAGGTGCTCTAACTTCAATAATTGCAATGAACACGCAAATATGTCCCATCCTTTAAGGGTAGATGGAGATATAATTGGGGTTATAAGCTTTGCATCCTTTGATTCTAATCAGGCCCAGATTATGGCCCTGAAAAAGGATGAATATTTCAAAATGCTTGAGCAAACAGGTGAAATGATTGAAAAGGAAATCTCAAGAATTAAAATTACCAATAAGTTAAAAAGCTTTACAACTGAGGTTAATGAGATTATTAATTATTTAAATAAGGGAATAATTATATTGAATTCAGACTACGAAATCAACCATATAAATGCCAAGGCCCTTGAAATACTAGGGAGAAACCTATCGGAAGACAAGATACTGGACAAGCCCCTAGATGATTTTGCAAAAAATATTAAATTTCAGGATACAGGAAATACCAACCTGGTAGGGACCTGGAATATTAAGGGAAAGAATGTAAGGGTTAGATATAATATTAATAAGATTTTCCTTAGGGATAACGACCATTCATTACTGGTATCCTTTGATGAAATAAAAGAAATAATTAATATTGCAAAAACCTTTGAGAATAAGGGTGAAATTTTATTCGAAAATATTATAGGTCAAAGCGAAATCCTAATGGAGACAGTTAATAAATCCAAGATTGCTGCCCAGACTGATTCTACGATTCTGATCCAGGGGGATAGTGGAACAGGCAAGGAGTTGTTGGCTAGGTCAATCCACAATGAAAGCCCTCGAAAAGATGGACCATTTATGACTATAAATTGCGCCAGCATTCCTGAAAGTCTTATGGAATCTGAGCTTTTTGGCTATGAAAGGGGTTCATTTACAGGTGCTAGCCCCAATGGAAAGAAGGGAAAAATTGAATTAGCAAATAATGGAACCCTATTTCTAGATGAAATAGGAGACCTGCCTTTAAATATGCAAACAAAATTATTGCGAGTACTACAGGAAAGAAATATCGAGAGGGTAGGGGGAGATGGGCAGCCAATTGATATAAATATCAGGGTAATAGCCGCCACTCATAGAGACTTGGAAAGTATGGTTTATCAAGGAAAATTCAGGTTGGACCTCTTTTATAGATTAAATGTAATACCAATTAAACTTCCCTCTTTAAAAAATAGGGGGGACGATATCTTCCTATGTTCTAGCTATATAATAAACAAACTATCTAGCAGGATGAATACAGGTGAAAAGGTCCTGTCTGAGAAGGTTAAAAAAGCCTTTAAGAATTATTCTTGGCCAGGAAACTTAAGAGAATTGGAAAATGTTTTGGAGCATGCTATGTGTTTTGCCCCAAATCAAGAGATAGAATTAGACCATCTACCAAATTATTTTTTCAGCAATAAGTTTAAAAGTTTGATGGAGGATAAGCAGGATAGAATTGAGAACAAGGATAAAGGAAGAATTAGCTATGGAAGTATAGGTGACAAGACCCTGGAGGAGTTAAAGCTAGAATTTGAAAAAGGTATTATAGAAGAATTAATAAGCCAATATGGGGATTCCGTTGAAGGAAAAAAGGTTGTAGCTGATAAATTAAAAATTGGTCTGGCAACCCTTTATAGAAAAATGGGCTCATATGAAAATTAAAAAAATGTTCCTTTCTTTAAAGAAGGGAACATTTTTATATCTTTGTATAAAATTACTTTCTTAATCAAGAGAGAAGATATTAAGAACTTCCTCTACTGGTGTATAATCAAGTCCATGCAGTTTAGCAGTATGGGACAAGGTGAGATGGCCCCTTGCCAGAGAAAGACCATTCTTAAGAGCTAGATTATCCCTACTGGCTTGAACCCAACCCTTATTTGCTACTTCTAGCACATAAGGAGTAGTTGAATTAGCCAAGGCCATGGTGGAAGTTTTAGTAACAGCACTAGGATAGTTATTTATGGAGATATGTTTAATTCCATCCACTGTATAGGAGGGATCATCATGGGTAGTTTCCCTGGCAGTTTCTATTGCGCCATAAGGCATTCCATCTGCATTTACAATCAAAGAGTTGGGCTTCATTAATCTTAGCATATCCCTAGTTAAAAGTGGAGGACCAGATTTTAAACGAATAGAATTTATTAGCATATCAACCTCAGATAAAACCTTTCTAAGACTATCTTCACTGAAAAGAAGAGTTTTTACACCTGGGTAGGTGTCCATAACATTTTTCAACTTATGAATATTCCTATCTAATAAGGTAACCTCTGCACCTAGGCCTACAAGGTATTGTAAGGCTCCAAGTCCTGAATTTCCAGCACCCAAAATAGCAACCTTGGCAGGTTCTATTCCTGGATATCCACCTATAAGTATACCTTCCCCTCCATTAGTATTAAATAAATGGTAGGCACCCAAAATTGCAGAAACCTTTCCTGCAATTACACTCATAGGAGCTAGAAGTGGAAATTCTCCTTTCTGATTTTCTACCCTTTCGTAGGAATAAACTATAGCCTTTTTATCCAAAAGGACTTTAGTAAGCTCAGGCCTATCCTGGGTCTGATAATAACCAAAGAAGATTTGCCCCTCTCTTATATAATGGTATTCTTCCCGGATAACCTCTTTCACCTTAAACATCAAATCAGCTTCCTTATATACATCTATCATTGAAGAAACTATTTGTGCTCCAGCAGCTATATAGTCCTGATTAGTAAAGCCACTGGCCAAACCTGCATCCTCTTGGACAAGAACCTTGTGACCATGTGAAACAAAATCCTTAACTCCAGATGGTAAAATAGCAACTCTTTCTTCATCGCCTTTTATTTCTTTTGTTATACCTATTATCATAACTAGCACCTCCCAAAAATTCTGAATATATCTATTATACACAAGGACCCAAGCTCTGACAAACAAAGTTTTTTAACTTCCTATGAAAATCCTTATCAATATTCAGAAACATTCTTAAGAATGATAAGAAAACCTAATAAATTTATATAGTGATATTTATATATTAAATTTGGGTAATAAAAAGATAGACTGGAAACCTATATTTTACAAGGAAGAGTAAAGGAAGTAAAAATTATTTTAAAATATGCAAGTTGGCATGGTTTTTGCAATCATTTATAGATGAATAATTTGGAGGTGTAGTATAATGACTGTAGAAAACCAGAAACAGCTTTTTGAAGACCTGCTACAGGTTCTTAAGAATGAAGTAAAACCTGCCTTAGGTTGTACTGAACCTGTTGCATTGGGACTAGCTGTAGCCCAGGCATATAAAGTAGTAGAGGGAGAGGTAAAGGCTATAAATGCCAAGCTTAGCCCCAATATCTACAAAAACGGTATGGGAGTAGGAATTCCTGGAACACCAGAAAAAGGTTTGGTATTTGCTTCTGCTTTAGCAATTACCTGTGGGGATCCAAGTCTAGGCCTAGAAGTATTTAGTGCTGTGGATGAAAAAAGTGTTGAAGAAGCAAGAGATTTAGTGAGGAAAGATCTTATAAAAATTGAAGTCGAAGCAGAAAAGGGTAACTTTTATATAGAAGTAGAAGTTATTACGGACAAGGGTAGAGGTTTTGTTATTATAAAGGATAGCCATACAAACTTCGTCCTTATAAAAGCAAATGATGAAGTAATCTTTGAAAAAGAGGAAATTCTAGGTGCACCATCAGCCAGTTCCTACGGAAATCTTAAGGATTACTACCTAACAGACATCAGGTATTTTGTTGAAAACATACCATATAATGACATTGCATTTATGCTGGAAGGTGTTAAATTAAATATGGATATGGCAGAAGTGGGGCTACAAGACAAGTCCGGGGCTGGACTAGGTGCAGCCTTAAATGCACTAGTGGAAGAGGGTGTCATGCAGAAGGATCTTGTTAATGAAGTGCGAATCTTGACATCAGCAGCTTGTGATGCTAGAATGGCAGGTATTAATATGCCTGTAATGTCTAGTGCTGGTAGTGGTAATCATGGTATTACAGCTATTATACCACCTGCAGTTGTCTGTGAAAGCATGGGCTATGATGATGAGAAACTAGCCAGAACCTTAGCCTTTAGTCACCTAACTACTTCCTATATCAAGGTATATACAGGTAGACTTTCAGCAGTATGTGGATGTGCTATTGCAGCTGGAATTGGGGCATCTGCCTCAGTGACTTGGGCACTAGGTGGTAGCAATGAGCAAATTGCTGGAGCTATTAACAATATGGTAGCAACCCTGGCAGGCATGGTATGTGATGGAGCTAAAGGTGGATGTGCATTTAAACTATCAACAGCCTCTGCAGAAGCAATCATTCAAGCTAAACTAGCCCTAGCAAACATATTTGTATCTGACCTAGATGGAATTGTTGGAGGAGAGGTTGAATCAACAATCAGAAATTTAGGTATCTTTTGCCAAGAAGGTATGAAGTCAGCAGATAACAACATAATTGATATTATGACACACCAATAATTACAATATTTAGGAGTGATAAAATGAATCTTATGACAAAGAAGGAAAGAGTTCTAGCAGCCTTAAAAAAGGAAGAAGTAGATAGAGTTCCCCATAGTATTTGGCTGCATTTTCCACATAAGGACCAGGACCCAAGAACTTTAGCTGAGACACAAGTTGAATTTATGAAGAAATATGACCACGATTTTATAAAGTTAATGCCTTTTGGGCTCTATAGTGTTCAAGACTATGGACCAAAAATTAAGGTTTATGGCACAAAAAACCAACCACCAATAATTGATGAGTATGGAATAAAGGACATTAAGGAATGGGAAGATATAAAGGTACTAGCAGGAACCTATGGAACTCACGGACAGCAAGTACAACTAGCTAGCCACGTATCTAAGCTATTAAAGGCTTCAGGTGACGATGCTCCATTTGTTCAAACTATTTTTAGTCCCCTTACTACTGCTTTAAAGCTAGCAGGACCAAGAATATTTGAAGACCTAAAAGAAGACCCAAAACTATTTCATCAAGCTCTACAAAACATTACAGAAACAACCATTAACTTTATGAAAGAAAATGTCAATGCAGGAGTTAGTGGATTCTTCTTTGCCTCACAATGTTCAACAACAGACATGATGACAGAAGAAGCCTATGATGAATTTGGAGCAAAATACGACCTACAATTATTTGATGCTGTTAAGGATGATACCTTCTTTAACATAATTCATATTCACGGTGAAAATACCATGTTTGAAAAACTAGCATCATATCCTGGAAACTGTATAAATTGGCACGATAGATGGATAGCCCCATCCTTGGCAGAAGCTAGAAAAATTACTGACAAATGCTTGCTAGGTGGATTAAATGAAAACGATATACTTCTAAATGGAACACCAGAAGAAATAGACAAGCATGTATATGAAGCCTTTGAAATGGCAGGTAAAAAAGGATTTATGGTAGGACCTGGATGTGTTGCTAATCCAGATACTCCAGATATAAACTATTATGCAGCACGACTAGCGGTTCAAAAGTATGGTTCTAAATACTAGAATCAACTTTGAATATAAATTATTTTAACGGAGGGAAAAAATGAAAAAAAATCTTAAAAGAATTTCATTACTAATGGCAATTTTACTACTATCCTTAGCTCTACTAGCAGGTTGTGGTAAAGGGGAAGAAAAACCATCTGACAATGGTGAAAAACAACCAGTTGATGAAGGCCAAACCTATGAATTAAAGCTTGCAACAGTTGTATCAGCTCCACACCCATGGATAGACATGGCTGAATACTTCAAATCAGAAGTTGAAGCAAAAACAGATGGTAAGGTAAAAGTTACCGTATATCCATCAGGACAATTAGGTGCAGATGAAACTACTATCGATGAGATGAGAAGTGGAACAATTGACTTCGTAATCGGTGGAACTCAAAACTTTGCATCCTTTATACCAGAATACCAAGTATTTGGACTATCCTATCTTTTTGATAGTGCTGAACAATTTGAAAAAGTATTGGACGCAAATAGTCCAGTAAGTAAAAAGTTTGCTGAACTATATGCAGAAAAGAAATTAGGCCTGAAATTACTAGGTTTAAGTAATGGTGGTTCCAGATATACTTTCAACAATCTTAAACCAATTGAAAAGCCTGACGATCTAAAAGGCTTAAAAATGAGATTACCAGGTTCACCAATGGAATCAAAACTTTGGGGAGCTATAGGTGCAATCCCAACATCACTTCCATTTAACGAAGTATACTCAGCTATCCAAACAGGAGTAGTTAATGCTTTTGAAGCTACCCTAAGTGGACACATTGGATCCAAAACTTATGAAGTTGCACCATATTTAAGTAAAACTCAACATTTATTTATGGTAACTCACTTCAGTATGAGTGAAAAAACATTTGATAAGCTACCAGAAGAATATATGAATATCGTTGCAACAGCTGCTGACGAAGCTGCAGTACTAGGAAGTAAAAATGCTATGGAAGCAGAAGCAGGTTTATTCAAAAAGTTAGAGGAAGAATTTGACACAGAAATTAATGAAGTTGACAAGGCTGCATTTGCAGAAGTTGTTGCTCCATTATATGAAGAACTTGCAAAAGATGTAGGTGGAGAAGAAATCTTAAGAATGATTAACGAAATGAAATAAATTTAAGGCAAGGAATCTATCGACCTTTCGATAGATTCCATCCCCCCCCTTAATATAATTTATAAGATTAGAAAGAGGTGTAAAATGAAGTTTTTTGAGAAAGTCAATGATTTTATAGAAAAAGCTTTGAGAGCGATTACTGTAGTTATGATGCTAGTCTTAGTATTTACAGTATTCATAGAGGTTTTTGTTAGAAACGTATTAAAAAAACCTATAATCTGGTCAACAGAAGTTGCAATCATATGTTTCATTTGGTTAGTTTTTTTAGGTTCAGCAATAGCCGTAAGAAGCAGAAGGCACTATATAGTAGAACTTATACCAATGCATTATGTTAAGACCAACCTGGTTTTCGATATTATAGCTGATCTAGCATCCTTTGCTCTTTTATATATTATGTCTATAAATGGCATAAAATTCGCAAAAATGGGAATGATCAGATACACTACAGCCCTATCCTTACCACAGACTGTAATGTTTGCTGCTATTCCAGTATCAGGTTTTATAATGGCATCATTCAACATAGAACAATTAGTTAAGAATGTTACTAGATTAAAAGATATTATGACAGGAAAAATAAAAGTAGAAGGAGTTGATATACTTGAATCCAATCGTGCTATTAATGGGTAGTTTCTTCCTATTTATTTTAATTAAAATACCAGTAGCCCATTCTTTGGCCCTATCTGGTATGACAACTATGATGTATTTAGACTTGCCCTTTACTACAATATTAAACAACATGTTTGCAAGTATAAACTCATTCCCCCTATTGGCAGTACCATTTTTCCTTTTATTAGGTAACCTAATGAATGAAGGTGGAATCACTAGAAGACTTGTAGACTTTTCCAATGCTATGATTGGCCATATTAAAGGTGGTCTAGGCCATGTAAATGTACTTGTAAGTATGCTTTTTGCAGGATTATCAGGATCATCAGCAGCTGACACAGCTAGTATCGGAGCCATGTTAATTCCTGCCATGGTTGAAGATGGATATGATGTAGACTATAGTGTTGCTATTACAGCAGCCTCATCTACCCTAGGTAGTATTATACCGCCTAGCATAATGATGGTTGTATATGGAGCTATGGGTCAGGTATCCATAGGAGCACTTTTCCTATCAGGAATTGTTCCAGGACTTTTAATAGGTTTTTCACAAATGGGTTATACCCTATACCTAGCAAAGAAAAATGATTATCCAGCTCTTCCTAAAACAACTATGAAAGAAAAGGCTAAATCTTTTGTACATGCTTTTCCACCCCTATTATTACCATCAATAATCTTGTTTGGTATAACAGGTGGTTTATTTACAGCTACAGAAGCTGCAGCAGTTTCAGTAGTATATGGTTTTATTCTAATGTTTGTGGTTTATAGGTCCTATAAAATAAAAGACCTACCAAAGGTAATTGCTGACTCAGTTATAGCCTCAGCCCTTCCAATGTTTGCTGTTGCTGGAGCTGGGATTGTTGGCTGGCTAATTGCCTACCTAGATGCACCTCAAGCAATAGCACAAATGATTATGGGAATAACAAGTTCCTATTTTGGAATCTTTACAGCAATAGTATTATTCTTGATAATAATTGGTACCTTCCTAAGTCCACTTACAGCAATAATAATCTTCCTACCTATTCTTCAAGAGTTAGGAAATATAGCTGGAATAGGTTCAGTCCACTTAGGTATTGTTACAGTATTGACCCTATCCATTGGGCAGATTACTCCACCCTATGGTATATGTCTACTGATTGCAACTCAAATAGGAAAGATTGGTACCCTAAGGTCCTTTAAGGCTATAATACCTTTGATTCTTTTAACCCTTGGTATTATATATGCAGGAATTTTAGTTCCTGATCTCTTCTTATTCATACCTAAACTTTTAATGCCCAAATTTGTTGTTTAAGTCTTATAATATAAATTTTGGGTAAGTAAACAATAGCATATATAAGATATGAAAATATCACTTCACCCTATGCGTTTTATATGCATGGGGTTGAACTGTTTATATATACAAGTAAATTTACAAATGGAGGTTTAATATATGAAGTATAACTTTGATGAAATAGTTGACAGAAAGAATTCTGATTCTATTAAGTGGGGAAACCTAGAGGAATTATATGGTGATGAGGAAGTATTACCTATGTGGATAGCTGATATGGATTTCAGATCAGCTGACGAAATTATTGATGCACTAAAGGAGAGAGTTGAGCACGGGGTATTTGGATATATCTATAGGCAGGATTCCTTCTATGATGCCATAATCAACTGGGTAAAAGAAAGATTTAATTGGGAAATAAAAAAAGAATGGATTCTCTTTACTCCAGGTGTAGTAATGGGCTTAAATATAGGAGTAAGAGAATTAATTGAAAAGGGTGAAAAAGTTCTAGTACAACCACCGGTATATCCACCATTTTATAGGGTCCTAGATAACAATGGTAGACTTGCCCATAACAACCCCCTAAAGCACGACGGTGAAAAGTTTGTAATGGATTATGAGGACCTAGAAAATAATATAGGGGATACAAAACTTATGCTACTATGTAACCCACAAAATCCTGTAGGTAGAGTTTGGTCCAGGGAGGAACTAGAAAGGCTAGGGAATATATGTTTAGAAAATGATATTACCGTTATATCAGATGAAATCCATAGTGACTTTACCCTAAAAGGTGTTAAACACACCCCTATGGCATCCATCTCCAAGGAACTAGAAGATAGAACCATAACCCTTATGGCACCAAGCAAGACCTTCAACATTGCTGGTTTAGTTACCTCTGTTGCTATAATAGCAAATGAAAAGTTGAGAGAGGTTTACCAGAATACAATTGCTGCCATGGAAATAGATGCTACAACTATCTTTGGTGCCCTTGGACTTGAAGTTGCTTACAATAAAGGTGGCCAATGGTTAGAGGAAGTCATGGTTTATATAGAGGACAATATTGATTATGCTATTGATTATATTAGGAAAAATATTCCCGAGATTAAGCTAGATAGACCTGAAGGTACCTATTTACTATGGCTAGATTTCAACTCCCTGAATAAGACCGCAGATGAAATAAATGAAGCCCTGATTAAAGTAGGCAAGGTTGCCCTAAATGATGGTAGACCCTATGGTAAAGAAGGGGACAAGTTCTTTAGGTTAAATGTTGGCTGTCCTAGATCAATCTTAGAAGAAGGACTAAAAAGAATTGAAAAAACTATAAGGAGTTTTTAAATTGAAGATTAAGAGAATTGGTTTTATAGGTTTAGGGGCTATGGGTTACCCCATGGCCAAACATCTTTTAAATGCTGGTTATAAACTAAATA
Source organism: uncultured Tissierellaceae bacterium (assembly GCA_964519585.1). Taxonomy (GTDB): domain Bacteria; phylum Bacillota; class Clostridia; order Tissierellales; family Tissierellaceae; genus CAZFIO01. Next base: position 33,499 of record CAZFIO010000002.1, on the reverse strand, counting down.
TAGCCCACCATAGTGGGAAAGCAGAATCAGTAGAGAGGGTTGAAGACCTGGTAAGGTCTGGAGCTGACCTAGTTAATCATATAAATGAAATTCCTCAGGATGCAGACCTTATAATCAGCATCCTGCCTACAGGAGAAGAGGTAAAGTCAGTACTCCATAATAATGACTTCAGGGCCAAGGTAAGTCCTACTAGCCCAATATTAGATATGACATCTTGTGAAGCCCAAGTCCTAATAGACCTGGAAGATTTCTACAAGGAAAGGGGGATTACAATTCTAGATGGGCCAGTCAGTGGGGGAGTCAAGGGTGCCCAGGCGGGTAGTTTAACAGTATTTGGGTCTGGAGATAAGAAGAAATTTGAAGAGATAAGGGAAGTAATCTCTAGTTTTAGTAAAAATATTTACTATATAGGTAAATTAGGCAGTGGAAAAATCCTTAAGTCTATAAATCAAATGATGATAGCCATAAATGCCTTTGGAGTCATAGAGGGCTTCAATCTAGCATCTGAACAAGGCATAGATTTTGATATTATGAAGGATATCATAAGTCAAAGCTCAGGTTCATCCTATGCTTTTATCAACTATTTTGATAGGTTGGTAAAGGATGAATTTCAACCAGGCTTTAAGTTAAGCCTAATGAAAAAGGACCTAAAGGTTGCCTTAGATTCTTCTCAAGGAGGTCCACTACCGGTAACCAACTTGGTTTATAATTTACTACTCATGGGTGAGGCTTACAAGGATTTAGATTTTTCATCAATTAGTAAAATATACAATATTGGAAAATAGAAGTTATTCAAATTCCTATATCATTAGCTTTATATGGGGAAGGATTTACCTTCCCTATATAAAGAAGGGCTAGGCTATAGTCCAAGGTAGAAAAACAAATTAAGTCTTTTAAGGAGGACATAAAGATGGGTGTCATTTTAGTATTATTGTCAGGCTTAGCTTTTACCATGAGTTCCTATTATGGAAAAGTTATAACCAATACCACTGCTATGTCAGGAGTGATTGGTTCCTTTAGTAGGTTTTTATTTGGAACCATCTGTATGTTTATTTATATTTTGATAACAAAAAAGGATTTTAGACCTCAAAACCTAAAGCCTATATTCTTTAGGGCAGTTTACAATAGTTTTGCAATCATTTTATTTTCAACAGCCTATAAATATTCAACTATTACAAATATAAACATGCTACATATGACCTACCCCCTATTTGTAATTTTGATAGCACCATATTTTACAGGAGAAAAGGTTAGTAAAAGCACCTATTTTTACCTAACGGTAATAATGATTGGATCCTATATAGTAGCAGATCCCAGCTTTGGAAATGTAAACTTTGGAGATCTTCTAGCTATAACATCTGCAGTAGTAGCAGCCTTTAGTATCATGTACTTGACCATATCTAGGCAGGAAAATGAAGGTTATATCATAGTTTTTTATGTCATGTTAATAGGGACTCTGGTAAATATCCCCTTTGCCTATAAGGATTTAAGTAGCTTTGACTTTGCTGGGATTATACCAGTATTTTTAACCGCATCATTAGGATTTTTAGGGCAAATATTTCTTACTTGGGGATATAAATTTGTGGACTCAGCAACTGGTGCCCTAGTTTCAACCAGTAGAATTGTAATGAGTGCCTTAGTTGGATATCTTCTATTATCTGAGCCCCTAGAGACAAATATTATTATAGGAATAATCCTAATTACCTCTTCCTTGATAGGATTAAGCGGATTTTTTAATAAAAAGCAAGAAGTTATAAAAGATAAATAAGTAGGTATAGGTTAGGTCTATTATAAGCAAAATTTATAGTAGACCTTCTTATTTTGAGGATTTCCAGGAGGGGACCAAATATTGACAAATGCACCAATCTTACATATAATATGAAGTTAATTAGTTCCATAAATCTGAATTAAAAAAGCAAAAGTTTATGATAGATTACAAGAATATCCCACTTATGAAAGGAAGAAAAGACCAATGAAAAAATTTTATTTAACAACACCAATTTACTATCCAAGTGATAACTTGCATATAGGCCATACCTATACAACTGTAGCGGCAGATTCACTTAAGAAGTTCAAACAATTACAGGGCTATGATGCTTTCTTCGTTACTGGATCTGATGAGCATGGCCAAAAAATCCAGGAAAAGGCCCTGGAAAACAATACAACACCCAAGGAGTATGTAGACAAGATTGTGGCAGATATAAAGAAGCTGTGGAAGATGCTGGAGATTGACTATGATGAATTTATCAGATCTACAGATCCCAATCATGAAAAGGCAGTACAGGAAATATTTACAAAACTCTATGAAAAAGATGAAATATATAAATCAAAATATGAGGGTCATTACTGTACACCCTGTGAAGCCTTCTGGGCTGAGTCTCAGCTAGAAGAGGGAAACTGTCCTGATTGCCACAGACCGACTCACTGGGCTGAGGAAGAAGCTTATTTTTTTAGACTGTCAAAATACAGGGATGCTCTTTTAAAACTATATGAGGACAATCCAGACTTCATCCAACCAGAATCCAGGAAGAATGAAATGATAAACAACTTCCTAAAAGAAGGCCTGGAAGACCTATGCGTATCAAGAACAAGCTTTGACTGGGGTATCAAGGTGCCTTTTGACCCTGAACATGTAGTCTATGTATGGATAGATGCCCTATCCTGCTATCTTACAGCCCTGGGTTATAATAGGGAAAATGATGAAAACTACAAAAAATACTGGCCAGCTAGTGTTCACTTGGTTGGAAAAGAAATCGTAAGATTCCACACCATAATTTGGCCTGCCCTACTTATGGCCATGGATATGGAATTACCTGAAAAGATATTTGGCCATGGCTGGATTCTCTTTGATGATGACAAGATGTCAAAGTCAAAAGGAAATATAATCTATCCAGAACCTATTATAGAATTATATGGTATTGACTCCTTTAAATATTTCCTACTAAGAGAATTTACCTTTGGACAGGACGGATCCTTTACTAGGGAAAAGTTCCTACAAAGATTAAACTCAGACTTAGCCAATGACCTAGGTAACCTAGTAAGTAGGACTGTAACCATGATAGAAAAGTATAATGAAGGAATTATGCCTAAAATTGGATTGGAAGAAGATATAGATGAATCCTTAAAAGACTTAGCCATATCTGTAGCAGATAAGGTAGTTAGCCATATGGATAAGCTAAGCTTTTCAAATGCTCTAGAGGAAATCTGGAAACTAGTAAGAAGGACAAATAAGTATGTAGATGAAACCATGCCCTGGATACTGGCCAAGGAAGAAAATAAGGATAGGCTTGATACAGTTCTATATAATTTATCTGAATCCCTAAGAATAATCTCCATACTAATCAAGCCATTTATGGGTAATACTTCCCTTGCTATTCGTAAACAATTGGGACTAGAAGATCAAGTTTCTTGGGAAGATAGTAAGACCTGGGGATTATTAAAAGAAGGCTCTAAGGTAGAAAGAGGAGAAATTATATTCCCAAGATTGGATATTGGAAAAGAATTAGAAAGATTAAACAAGGCAAATGATGATTTAATAGAAGAAAGAAGTAAGAATAAAGGGGATAAAAAAGTGGAAGATATAATAGAAGAAGTTGATGAAGTTGAAGAAATTACCATAGACGATTTTGCAAAAATCCAGTTAAAAACAGCTGAAGTAGTTTCCTGTGAAGACCATCCTAAGGCTGATAGACTATTAGTTTTAACCCTAAAGCTAGGGGACGAATCCCGCCAAGTAGTATCAGGAATTAAAAAGTGGTATAAGGCTGAAGACCTGGTAGGAAAGAAGGTAGTCCTCTTGGCAAACTTGAAACCAGTAAAACTCAGGGGAATAGAATCTAAGGGAATGATATTAGCCGCAGAAGATGATGAAGGAAACCTATCCCTACTATCAACCCTAGAAGATTTAAAGGATGGATCAATAATATCATAAAAACATGGTCAAGCAATTGACAAGCGATGGTCAAGCAATAGTCAAACAATTGTGAAAAACCCAACCCGGTCAGCCCACAGACCCCAAAGCTGGACCCAAATAAACAATTGCTAGTCCATCGCTAGACAACTGCTAGACAACCGCTAGACCATTGTTAAACTACCGTTCCAAGGAGGTATATATGTTTATAGACAGTCATGTGCACTTGGATGATAAAAGATTTGATTTAGATAGGGATATGCTGATAAAATCCTTAAGGGACAATGGGGTTGAATTGGCTATCAATATAGGGGCGGACTTGGAAACAAGTATAGCCTCAGTTGATCTTGCAAACAAATATGAAAACATCTATGCAACAGTGGGAGTTCATCCCCACTCTGCCAGCCAGGTTACCAATAAGGTCATGGAAAGACTGAAAGAATTATCCCAGAATCCCAAGGTAGTGGCCATAGGTGAAATAGGCCTAGACTATTATTATGACAACTCACCAAGAGACCTGCAAAGAAAATGGTTTAAGGAACAATTAAAACTTGCCAAGGAAGTAAACTTACCTGTAGTTATTCATTCCAGGGAAGCGACCCAGGAAACCTTTGATTATATTAAAGAGGGGCAAGACGGAAATCTTAGGGGGGTTATGCACTGTTTTTCAGGAAGTGTAGAAATGGCTATGGAATATATAAAGCTAGGTTTTTATATTTCTCTGGGAGGACCTGTAACCTTTAAAAATGCAAGAACGCCAAAGGAAGTTGCAGAGGCTCTTCCCTTGGATAAACTTTTGATAGAAACAGATTGCCCCTACCTTACCCCAGAACCCTATAGGGGAAAAAGAAATGAACCAATCTTTGTAAAATATGTAGCAGAAGAAATAGGAAAAATCAAGGGAACAAGTGCAGAAGAAGTAGCCCAAGCCACCAAGAAAAATGCAAAAGAGCTGTTTGGGATATAAACAATAGCCAAGCAATAGCCAAGCAATGGTCAAGCAATAGTCAAGCAATTGTTGAGTTAGGGTCAGGCCTTAGGGTCTAAAGACGGGGATCTCTCATTTTAGAGGTGAGAGGTTGGAAGTAGGAAGGCCTGTCCCCACTGTGTCCAACCAAGAGAACAACACAAAAGGTACGTCAGACGGTGTTAAAATAACACAAAAGAACCGTCCCCTTGTGTTCTTTAAAAAAAGGAGGGGTGTTTCCCATGATTAAGGAAGTTATTGTAGTAGAAGGAAAAGAGGATATTCGGGCTGTCAAGGCTGCCCTTGATGCTGAAGTTATTGCCACCAATGGCTTTAACTATGGCTATAAACTAATTAAAAGCCTAAGAGACATAGCCAATAGAAGGGGCATCATAATCCTTACTGATCCTGATTATGCAGGGACCATGATTAGGAAGGACCTAGATTCCAAAATCAAGGGATGCAAACATGCCTTTTTACCCCAAGGCAAGGCCTTGAAGGATGATGATATAGGGGTTGAAAATGCAAGCAAAAATGATATTATAGAAGCTATAAAAAAGGCCAGGCCCCACCAGTCCCATAGGGAAACCACCTTCTCCAAGGAAGACCTGGTTGCCCATGGACTAGCAGGTGGATCAAATTCCAGCCTCTTAAGAGATGAGCTGGGCCATATCCTAGGAATTGGCTATGGAAACTCAAAACAATTCCTATCCAGGTTAAACAGCTTCGGTATAAGCAAGGAAGAATTCCTAGAAGGACTAGAAAGGGTTAAGAATGGGAAATAAAAGACTTTATTCACCAACTTATGTAAAAGAAATCATATCTTCATATGGCTTTAGATTTTCCAAAAGTTTGGGCCAAAACTTCCTTATAGATGGGAATATAGTAAGAAATATAGTCAAGGGTGCTGAAATAAGTAGGGAGGACTATGTATTGGAAATAGGCCCTGGTATAGGGACCCTGACAGAAGAACTGGCCCTAAATGCAAAAAAGGTTGTGGCTGTAGAGATAGATAAAAGTTTGCTACCTGTCCTGGAAAACACCCTTAGCCCCTATGAAAATATTGAAATAATCCATGGAGATATACTGGAAATAGACCTAAAGAAACTTATAGAAGAAAAGCTAGGTGGAGGACCTATAAAAATAGTAGCAAACCTACCCTACTATGTAACAACCCCAATCATAGGCAAACTTTTAGAAGATGATTTGCACCTAGATTCCCTTGTTGTCATGGTTCAAAAAGAGGTAGCAGATAGGATGGCAGCTGGTCCAGGCTCAAAGGACTACGGGTCCTTGTCTATATTTGTAAACTTTTATAGCCAGCCTGAGATCATATTGAAAGCAGCCAAAACTGTATTTATGCCCCAACCAAAAATCGATTCTTCAGTCATAAGGCTAAAGATAAGAAAAGATTTGCCAAATATAGATAAAAAAAAGTTTTTCAATCTAGTAAGGGCAGGATTTTCCAAGAGAAGGAAAACCATACTAAATTCCCTTTCCTCTTATGGATTTGATCTGGATAAAGAAGTCATAAGAGCTGCCTTAGAAGAAGCAGCTATTAGCCCTAATAAAAGGGCAGAAAATTTGGATATAGAAGATTTTATTAAAATTAGTGAAATATTGCCTCCTTTAAACATATAGATATACAAATGTGTTTATTTAGGAGGTTTTTTAATGAAAACTGCAAACTATACAAAAAAGTTTATAATACTAAAAACCCTATACTCCAATATGAAGGACCTAAGCCCAAAGGGTCATGGAAGATTGGAAGCCAGGGGGCAAAATTTAAGTATAAACTTTTCTATTCAAGGAGCAGAATCTACAAACTACTACGATGTACTTCTTATTGGGGATGATAAGGCCCATAGGCTAGGTAGCCTCTACACCGAAGAAAACAGGAATGGGACTGTAGACTTTAGGCTAAACAAAAAGGACCTAGAAAAATTAGACTTCCCCTTGGAAAAAATAAATGGTATCCTAATTATAAGAAACTCTAAGATATTATTAGGGGGATACTTTGGGAAAGATGATGGGACAATAAATAAATATATAGGCAGCATGGATTACCAGCTTACTAAAAAGAGTATAGAAGAAGTAACTATGGAGGAGGTTCCTGTGGTTGAACCAGTAGACCTAGAAGAAGTTGCTGAGGAAGCATCTTCAGAGGAAGTGGTGGCAGAAGTATATCCAGAAGAGCCAGTAGAAGATTCTATATTGGACATGGCAGAAGAAGTTGAAGAGCTTGTGGAAGAAATTACAGCAGAAGCATATCAACTAGATTTGGAAAAGGTATTCTCAGATGTTGAAAACTCTTATCAAAAAGACTATGAAAATTATTATATGCAAAACCAGCCCAAGGAATCAGACTATGATTTGGAATATTTAATCAACCTATTAAATTATTATCCTTATATAGAACCTTTTAAATTACATTTAGCTGGGTATAATTGGTGGAGAATAGATATTGTTGACTTAGCCAATGAAAAAAACTTCCTACCATACTTTGACTACATTATTAGCAGGGATTATAATCAACCCCTAACCAGTGAATTTATTGGGGCTAATCAATTAATAAAAAAATACAGCCACTATATATTTGGTCTATATGAAAACAAGGAAGGACTTAAGTACTATATTTACGGTATAGCTGGTTTGTTTACAATTGACGAATATCCCCAGGGAGGGACCACTGGATTTAATACCTGGTATGAGGGTAAGGAAAATCTCGGCTACTGGTTACTATATCTGGAGCCAAATACAGGAAGAATCATATATCCTATAAATCCTATGATACCTACAGAATAAAAAACAAGGGAGGAGAAAAATGCCAAAGACAAAAGATAAGCAGATTTGCTCGGTTCATTTTGCAGATTCAGATACATTGGAAAATATAAAGACCAATTTAATAAAGGAAGATGGCATAGATATGTTGGCCAGAATATTTAAGGCCTTGGGGGACCCATCTAGATTAAGAATAATTTATGTCCTAGCCCTTGCCCCCCTTTGCGTCTGTGATATAGCCAGCCTTTTGGACATGACCCAATCCTCCATATCCCACCATTTAAGAGTACTAAGGGACTTGAACTTGGTTAAGTTTAGGAGAGAGGGCAAGCTAGTTATATACTCACTAGACGATGAACATGTCTATAAACTATTTGAGGAAGGTTTAGAGCATACAAAACACTAAGGAACAAATAAACAATTGTCTAACAATAGCCAAACGGTAGTCTAACAATAGTCAAACAATTGTAAAAAACAGAAAGCAAAAGGCCAAAGGTAAGAAATGGGTCAGGATTTTAGGTCTTAGAGATGAGGATTTCCCTACTATTAACCAACAGACACCTAGATCTGGCCCTACAACAGTCATCTGGAACCTTGTAGGGGCGTAGCTTTGCTCGCCCGCTGACCTCAAAGCCCGACCCTAACAACTATTGCTTGACCATCGCTTGACCATTGCTTGACCATCGCTTGACTATCGTTTATCCCCTTGACATACATACCCCTACAGGGTATAATAAACTTAATAAAAGAATCTAGGAGGAGTTAATTATGAAAGACATAGTAGTATACACAAGTCATACCTGCCCTTATTGCACATTGGCAAAAAATTATTTAGATGAAAAAGAAGTTCCTTACACAGAAAAAAATATCCAAGACAGTAATGAAGCAAGAAGTGAACTTATGGCCATGGGTCATATGGGAGTACCTGTAGTAGTAATTGATGGAGAAGAGATTGTAGGATTTGACAAGGTTAAAATCGACAACTTATTGGCATAATAAAAGGAGGGTTTCACCCTCCTTTTTTTATTTTATTCGTTTAAGGCTTTCATAAGTGTATCTAGATTTAAACCATGAACCATAGCAGCTTCTTCTAAACTTTCCATTTGGCTTGCAGGACAACCCACACATCCCATACCAAACATCATAAGAGTTTCTATAGTTTCAGGTTTTTTCCTGATAAGTTCGCCTATAAGCATATCTTTAGTTATTTCCACTATTATAACCTCCTTTTAATTCATACTAATATACTAGCATATAATATTATTAATATCTACTATTTTTTAAATAATATTTTAAAAAATATTTGTATATTTTCTCTTCTCTAGGAAAATACTATTTCCAGGAGGTGTCTTATGGATAATAATAATAGAGATAGAAATAGGGACAGAGATAGAGGCAGTGACTTTTCTATAGGTCATATGCTTTTAAGAGTATTAATAAGCTCAATTGTACTTGCAATAGCTTCCTTTTTCACACCAGGCTTTTCCATAGATGGTATAGGAAGTCTACTGATAGCTGCAGTGGTTATAGGTGTATTGAACTATTTAGTTCAAAAATTTACAGGAATAGATGCATCACCTTTCGGTAGGGGAATTGCAGGATTTTTAGTTGCTGCAGTCATACTCTATGCTACTAAATTTGTGGTGCCTGGCTTCCATATTTCTATGTGGGGGGCAATAATAGGAGCCCTAGTAATAGGAATAATAGATGCAATAATACCCGGTGATCAGAATGTTGTTTAGAAACAAAAGGCGTAGAACTACAGGCCTAAAGATACAAAAAAGATTAAAAAGAGCAATAAAAGAATTTTTCAGGTAAATACAAGTAAATAAAAAACAAGGCCAAGGGAAAGACCCTTGGCTTTTTCTGTAGGGGCCGGCGACTCTGGAGACCACTGAAAAACTACTGTTTTTCTGGTTTGTCATTCTGAACGCTAGTGAAGAATCTTGGTTTTCCAACGTGTTTAAGATCCTTCGCTTCGCTCTGGATGACAAAGTTTGAACTTTTTCAGTGGCCTCCGACCCTGTCGGCCCACAGACACACAGGTCTGACCCTACAATACCCATCTGACTGAGCTGAGTTATGGGGTCTAGGATTCCTCGTCGCTAGGCTCCTCGGAATGACAGAAGGAGGGGCTCCTCGGAATGACACAGGGCTACCTTCCCTACAACTCATACCCCAAAAACAATTGCTAGACTATTGCTAGACTATTGCTTGACAATTGCTAGACTATCGTTCAAAACTATTGTTCTCTTGAATCGTTCAAAACTATTGTTCAACCCCCCCTTGACATATCTCCCACACTATTATATTATATTCTTAAGCGATACCCACATGGGGTATAGAAAGGAGAATTTTTATGGTAATTGATGTAACTGAAAAGGCAAAAGAAAAGTTAGATGAAATCCTAAAAGAAAAAGAATCAGATAAACACTTAAGGATATATATCGCAGGCTATGGTTGAGGCGGACCATCCTATGGTATGGCCCTGGAAGAGGCCAAAGATGGCGATGCAGTAGTTTCAACTCAAGGATTTAACTTTGCAGTAGAATCAGATTTAAAAGAAATTTATGGACAGTTTACAGTAGACTATAGTGACTCCTGGTTAAGAAGGGGATTTGTTGTATATCCTGAAGGTGGAAGTCCAGATAGTGGTTGTTAAAAAATAGGCTAAGGCCTATTTTTTTTGCTAAATTTGCAAAAATTATGATATACTAAACCTTAGGGTTAATAATAAATTATGAAAGGAGTGTTGACTGTGGACTCTGGTCCCTTGCCCAGTTGTAAAAAGATTATAAAAGTAAGTGGAAGAGCCATAGTCGTATTCCAGACCCTGGCTCCTCCCAACAAATGACCATTCTACAAGAGTCTTAGACAAAAGTTAGGAGGTTTTATCATGGAAAAGGAAATGATTCTTGAATTAATTGAAAATAAGGAATATGTTCAATTAAAGAAAGAACTATCAGCAATGAATGAGGTAGACCTAGCAGAAATTTTGGATCCACTTGATCCAAATACCACCCTATTAATCTTTAGGATGCTACCCAAGGATTTGGCAGTAGATGTATTTGCCCACTTTTCTAAGGAACAACAAATGGAGATATTAAATGCAATTACTGACAAGGAATTGGAGCATATACTGGATGAACTATTCTTCGACGATATGATTGATATGATCGAAGAAATGCCAGCCAATATAGTAAATAAGATTCTTAAAAATTCAAGTGCAGAGGAAAGAAGACTTATAAATCAGTTTCTAAAATACCCTATGGATTCAGCAGGAAGCCTCATGACCATAGAGTATGTAGAATTAAGGAAGTCTATGACAGTAAAGGAATCACTGGCCCATATAAAGGAAATAGGAATTAATAGGGAGACTGTCTACACCTGCTATGTAACCAATAGAAACAGAGTCCTGGAGGGTATAGTATCCCTTAGGTCCCTGGTTACTTCAGATGATGACGAAAAGGTTGAAGAATTAATGGATACAGACATTATCTATGTCAACACCCATGATGACCAGGAAACTGTAGCAGCCATCTTTAGAAGGTATGGTTTTATAGCCCTTCCTGTAGTGGACAATGAGCATAGGTTTACAGGAATTATAACCGTTGATGATATAATGAATGTTATGGAACAAGAGGCCACAGAAGACTTTCAAAGGATGGCAGCCATGTCACCCTCTGAAGATGCCTACTTAGATTCCAGTGTTTTTACCCTGGCAAAACAAAGAATTACCTGGCTACTTATACTTATGGTAGGGGCAACCCTAACAGCAGGAATAATAAATAGATATGAGGATATCCTATCCACATCAGTTATACTTATGGCCTTTGTGCCCATGCTAATGGATACAGGTGGGAATTCAGGAAGTCAATCATCCACCCTAGTAATCCGTGGCCTGGCAGTAGGTGAAATCACCCTAGAAGATGGGTGGAAGGTCCTATGGAAGGAATTTAGAATAAGCTTCCTAGTAGGGATAATGCTGGCAGGGGTAAACTTTGTGAAAAATATATATATAGATAAGGTTAGTGTAGCCTTAGATATGACTGTATCTATAACCCTGGTAGCTACAGTAATGATGGCCAAGGTTATAGGTGGACTACTACCCCTGATAGCAAAAAGATTTAGGATGGACCCTGCTATTATGGCTGGTCCCCTGATTACAACCATAGTAGATTCCTTGGCCTTGATAATCTATTTTTCAATTGCAGTTATACTACTAAATTTTACAGTCTAAATAGACTTGTTAAAAATAATTAATCTACTTTGTCCCAATATTTATTGACAAAAACAAGCAAGAATAGTATAATATTTTATTTTTTGACAAAAGCTAGAAACTATGTTACAATAATAACACGAGTGTACTAAACACTTCTTTTCCCCCTATAGGGGAGAATCCTATGGAAGGTGGTTTAGCATAATATATGAACAGCGTAGCTAGAATTCGTAAAGATTTAGAAGAAAGCATTGGTAAAACTGTAATTTTGAAAGCAAATAAAGGTAGGAAAAGGATTGTTGAAAGAGAAGGAATACTAGAATCAGCTTATCCAAATTTATTTGTAGTAAAAATTAGCAACGAATACGACAGCACCAGGAGAGTATCATATACCTACTCAGATGTGTTGACTTCTACAGTAGAAGTTACCATATGTGAAGGCTCAGGCTTAGAAAGTAAAATATCATAGAAGAGAAGTACTATTTTGTTATCAAAGTAGTACTTTTTTTTATGCCTATACATAAATAAGCCCTCCATCTCATATATATTTCTATAGGTATAATAGTGATATAGGGGTGAGAATATGTCCATTGAGATAAGCAAGGAAAACTTTAAAATTGAGGAAAGGAAGGGTCTAGTAGAAAGACAGAAACTTATTGAAACAGAAGTTTATTTAAATACCATAGAAGAAGGCCTAAAGTCCATTAATTGGATAGATGGAAGGGTAGAGGTACTAAATACTATGATTATTAAAGACAAACTATTGATAAATGGAATAGTCAAATACAATATAGTCTATAAAAACAATGAAGAGGAAAACTCCATATATGCCCTTAATGAAATCAAGGATTTTAACGAAGAAATCCAACTTAAAGGGATTACGGAAGATATGCTTCCTAGCATAGAAGCAAATATAGAATACAGTGAACACGAAATTAAGGAAAACAAAATTGAAATAAGAACACTTATTAACATTAAGTCTATAATCACAGAAATCAAAAAGGTAGAAACTATAAAGGATATAGGAGGCAATGATAGTTTCCAAATTCTTAAGGAAAATATTAAGTATGAGGAAATTCAAGGCCAAGAGGAATCCTTTGCTGAAATAGCTGACACCATAAAAGTTGGAGACAACAAGGCCAGTATAGACAGGGTAATAAAACTAGATCTACAGCCTCTATTGCTAGAGTCAACTGCAGTGGAAGATAGGCTTATAGTCTCTGCCCTGATTGTAGCAAACCTTATATATTTAGGAGAAGGAGAAATATATTCAGTAGCTGATGAAATCCCCTTTAACCATTTTGTAGAAATGCCTGGCATACTTAAGGATTCAAAAAACCAGGTAAAACTTGAAGTGGTAGAGGCCAACTATCAGGTAGAAGAGGATGAGATGGGTCAACTGAAACTATTTAACCTAGACATGAAGGTTAGGGTCAAGGGCAAGGTATATGAAGAAAATTCCAGGGATTTAATTATAGATATTTATTCTACCAAGGAATACTTAGAGATAGAAAGAGAAGAAATAAATATACCAGAAAATATAGACAATCCAAGCTATAGGGAAAATTTAGAATTTGAAGCACCGATAAATGCTATAGATGTGCTGGATATAAAGGCCCACCACTACGGTATAGATGAGGATATGACTGATGATGGAATCCTAGTCAATGGAAATGTTGATATAAGCATCTATTATATAGATAGGATTGGGGGAGAACTATCCACCTATAAGGACCATTTCCCCTATAAAACAAAGATACCCTATAGTGGAGACTTAGATTTGCAAATGGAGATAAAAAGTCAAATTAAGGGCCTAAACTTTAGTTTAAAGAGAGATAGTGTAAAAATAGATATGAACATACTTCACGATATATATATCAAAAAAGATATAAGGATAAATGTGGTAAAGGCTATAGAGGAAACAGGAAAGCTAATTGATAAAAACTCCTATCCAAGTATTTCTGTATATATAGGTCAAGAAGGAGATCAGCTGTGGGATATAGCAAAGCACTATAATACAACCCAGGATGAAATCCTTAAGTCCAATGATTTAGATCCAGGCTACCAGCTGAAACCAGGTGATAAAATCATAATCGAGAAGAATGTAGATACAAAACTTTAGTATGAAAGACCAGGGATACTATGATATAATATGCCTATAATTAGGAGGTAAATAAAGGCAATGGATGAATTAATCATAGAATCCTATGGCAAGATAAACCTAGCCTTAGACATTCTTTACAAAAGAAATGATGATTATCATGAAATCAAAAGTGTCATGCAGGAAATCGACTTAAAAGATAAATTGATATTTAAGGACCTAAAGGAAGGAATTATCATAGAGTCCAACAATCCTAAGGTGCCCAACAACTCAGGCAACTTAGTTTATAAGGCATGGAAAAAATTACAAGAAATATCAGGTGTAAAAAAAGGCCTATATGTATATATTGAAAAAAACATTCCCATAGGGGGAGGTCTAGGGGGAGGCAGTTCCAATGGAGCTGCTACTCTTCAAGCCCTAAATAAATTATGGGACTTGAAACTTTCCTCTGGTGAATTAATGGACATAGGTAGGGAACTAGGGGCAGATATTCCCTTTTGCATCATGGGGGGGACTGCCCTAGCTGAGGGTATAGGAGAAAAGCTTACAAGCCTAAAAGCCTTTTCCGGGAAATACATACTACTATGCAATCCTGGAATAGAGATTTCTACACCTGAGGTATATAAAAAGATTAAACCCAATGGACAAAGACTAGATATAGAAGGTCTAATAAAGGCCATTGAAAATGAAGATACTAGACAAGTAGGAAAAAAACTAGCAAATAAATTGGAAGCAGTAGTTATAGAAGACTACCCAATAATTGGACAAATTAAAGAAACCATGAAAGAAAACGGAGCCCTGGGTTCCCTAATGAGTGGTAGCGGTGCAACAGTCTTCAGCCTATATGAGGACAAGGAAAAGATGGAAAAGGCCTATGAAATATTGAAGGAAAGTTTTGATAAAGTTTATATGACAAAGACGGTGTGAAACTCATGAACACAAGGGGACGGTTCTTTTGTGTTATTTAGGAACAATAGCCAAACAATGGCCTAACAGTAGTCTAACAATGGTCAAACAATAGTCAAACGATTGTAAAAAGGCTTACAGCGTAAAGCATAAAGCTTAAGGGATAAAGAAAAAGTAAAGGTCTAAACCTAGTCATTGGGTCATGCTCTTGGGTCAGAGAAACGAAAGGACGAGGAATCTTAGACCTTAAAGACGGAGATTTCTCCATTCCTAATGGACAGACACATAGGTCTGCCCCTACAACAGTCGAAATGACCAAAGCCAGACCCCAACTAAACAACTGTTTAACTATTGTTTAACCATCGTTCAACAACTGTTAAACTATCGTTAATTATGTATATTTCCCCCACCTTATGGTAAATATATCTTTACGGAGGTGGGGATTTTTTATGCCTAGAAAAATATCAGAAAACATAAATGAAAATATAAGTTATATAGAAAACCTATTTGAAGGCTGCTACGATATAGTATTTAGGAATATAGAAGTAGGAGAAGTATTACCAGTCAAAATGTCCTTTGTCTACATAGATGGCCTTATAGATAAAAACTTCCTATCAGAATACGGAGTAGGAAGCCTAATTCAGGAAGAAGAAATCAAGTCCTTAACCGAACAAGGCTATAGGACTACAGTGTTAGAGGCAGTTTTAAAAGAAGGTCTAGCAACATCTGAAGTAGTAGAAGAAGAAGACCTAGACAAGGCTCTAGATATGATGATGTCCGGAGATACCCTCTTATTCATCAACAACTCAGACAAGGTCCTAATCATCGGCTCAAGGATAACCCCTGCCAGAGGCGTAGATGAACCTAGTACCGAAGCAGCGATTAGAGGGCCAAGGGACGGTTTTATAGAATCCCTGAAAATAAACACCAGCCTAGTCAGAAGGAGAATCAAAGATACCAATTTAAAGATAGAGGTAAAACCCATAGGCAAAAGGTCCAAGACCAATGTGGGAATCCTATATATAAAAGATATAGTAAACCCTGATTTAATAGGAGAAGTTAAAAGAAGACTAATGACTATTGATATAGATGCCATACTAGATAGTACCATCTTGGAGCAGCTTATAGAAGATAGGCCCTTATCACCTTTTCCACAAATTGAAAACACAGAAAGGCCAGATAGTGCAGCTTCAGCCCTCTATGAAGGCAGGGTAGTACTTTTGGTGGATAACTCCCCCTTTGCCCTAATGATACCAGGAACCATAGGAACTATGCTTCAATCTACAGAGGATTATTATACTAGGTGGATGGAAGCCACAGCCATAAGGCTCATTAGACTTCTGGCAGTTCTCTTGGTTCTTTTGCCATCATCTCTCTATGTAGCTATGACAGCCTACCATCCAGGCATACTACCCACCAAACTTATGTATTTTTTGGCTGCCTCCAGAATTGATGTCCCCTTCCCCCCCTTATTGGAGGCCTTTATCATGGAGTTAACCATGGAGCTTCTAAGAGAATCAGGTACCAGGTATTCAGGTCCCATAGGTACAACCATAGGAATAGTAGGAGGTCTAATCATAGGCCAAGCAGCAGTAGATGCAGGAATAGTCAGCCCGCTAATGATAATCATAGTAGCTATCAGCACTATAGCCTCCTTTGCCATACCCACCTATGAATTCTCTGCCGCACTTCGTCTTTTAAAGTTTTTTCTAATTATCTTAGCTGGGATTTTGGGTCTCTTTGGCATAATGACAGGTTTACTCTTTATAGTTATACATTTGGTAACTATAAATTCATTTGGAGTACCCTACACATCTCCCTATTCAGGCCTAGGAGTTTTAGATGATTTAAAAGATACCTTAATTAAGGCACCTCCAAGGGAGCTTTGGCAAAGGCCTAAGTTTACCTTCCCACTTAACAAACAAAGAATGAAAAGGGGGAAAAAAGATGAATAAAAATATTCATATATCTGATATACAAGTTAGAGGACTCATAGTAAGTACAGTAATAGGAGTAGGTATCCTATTCCTACCAAATACACTTGGGAAAATCTCAGGTAAAGATGGTTGGATTCCTATAATACTTACAGGTCTAATCCTATTGTTATTTATAATAATGATAAACAAAATATTTGAGATAAATCCAGGCAAAGATTTCTTTGAAATAGGTAGAGAGAGCATGGGAAATATAATATTCACCATTTTTTTAATATTTCTGGCGATACACTTTGTTATTTCTGTATCTTTTATCACTAGGCAATTAGCTGAATTAGTCAAAGCCTTTCTTTTACCATCAACCCCAGCCACAGTAATAGTAGCAGTTATTTTGCTACCCACTATATATATATCCCTATATGAAATAGATGTTATAGCCAGGATGTCCTATATAATTTATCCCCTAATTCTAGTAACGATAATCCTGCTAATAATAACAGCCATACCCACGGCTGACTTTGAAAACATATTACCTCAATTTCAATCAGATATATCTAAAATTCCCAAAGGAATGTTGGAAGCACTCTTTTCCTTTTCTGGCTTTGAAATTCTTCTGTTTGCTCTGCCTTATGTCAAGGATAAAAAGAAGGCTCTAAAGTCAAGCCTTATAGGGATAGGCATAATAACTATCATCTACACCAGTCTATTTATCTTAACCCTAACCCAATTTTCCATAAATCAAATAAGAAGAATGAACTTTCCCATAATCATGGTTACAAAACTTATAGACCTACCAGGGTTTTTTATCCAAAACCTAGATAACATATTTATGTCCTTCTGGATTATAGTTGCATTTGGAACCACGGGTCCCACCTACTATGCCCTAGGAAAAACTGTAAATAAGATATTTAAAAACTGGAGGAGAAAATATATAGTAGTTGGATTTGGACCCCTAGTCTACATCATATCTATGCTACCTAGAGATATCTTAGTCTTATATAATGTAATGGGAAAAATACTCAACATCTCAACCATAATTTCTATAGTAATTATTCCCCTTATAATATTTCTAGTGGTAGCTATAAAAGGTAGGGTGAAAGAATGAGAAGAGTAATGGTTATACTTATAATTATGTCTACAATATTTACAGTAGGCTGTTGGGATATGAAGGATATGAACACAAGAATTTATCCCTATAGTGTAGGGTTAGAATTAAACGATATAAATGACGACAGAAATCTATATACTGTAAACTTTACCTATCCTAATATCAAGTCTATGGGAAAGAATCCAGAGTCTAATGATAAGGTATTTATTATAAATGAAAAGGCTAGAAATTTATTCGAAGCTACCCATAAACTTAGTGTAAGAAATAGTGATAAAATGGACTTAAAGCACCTAAAAGTTCTGGCAATCTCTGAGGGAGTAGCAGAAAATAAAAAACTACTAAAAGAAATATTGGATGGAATAAGTAGAGACTTTAAAATAAATAAAATGGTTGATTTGCTAATGATAGAGGGCTCTGTAGAAGAGTTCTTCCAAGCAAAAAAGGATGCAAAAAGGCAGGAAACCACAGAAGGATCAATCTATAGTCTGCTTAGTAATGAACAAGATTCCACCAGGTTCATACCCAAGTCAGTAAGTGAATTTAATGAAGATATGGACTACTGTAAATCAGCCCATATGCCTATAGGGAAAATATCTAAAGATGAAAATATTATTGCTGGAGCAGCAGTGTTTAAGGACTATAAACTAGTTGGTAAACTCAATATGCAAGAAAATAAATACCTATCCCTCCTAATAGATCATGTAGTAGATGAGGGTTTAGATGTTGAGTATGAAGGTGACAACCTATCCTTGGAGGTCAGTAGGGTAAAGACCAAAAGGGAACTTATAGAATCAGGAGATAAAATAAAGATAAAAATAACCACAAAAATAAGCGCTCAAATCCATGAGTATATAATGAGCAATGGCCATGAAATTAATTCAGAAAAGGAACTAGAAAAGATGGGTAAGGCCATAGATAAAAAAATAGAGTACAATATGAAAAAAGTAATAGATAAGATTCAACAAGAGTTAAATGCAGATATTATAGGAGTATATAAGTATCTTAACCGATACCACCCAAAGCTATGGAAGAAGGTAAAAGATGACTGGAATGAGATATTCCCAAAAATAGAAATAGAATTCGACTCAGATGTAAACATAAGAAGAAGGGGACTAACCACTTAAAGAACACAGGGGGACGGTTCTTTTGTGTTATTTTGGGAACACAGGGGGACGGTTCTTTTGTGTTATTTTAAGCGAAAAGAATAAGGGAGAAAGCTTAAAGCAAAAAGAAAAACATAGGATTTAACTATGGGGTCCAAGATCCTTGGCTAGGCTCTGGATGACAAAAAATGAAGAACAAAGCTAGAGGCTAGCTTTGTTGGCCTGCTGACCCCAAAGCCATGACCCAAAAACAACTGTTTAACCATTATTCAACAATTGTTCCCCTAGCGCTTGACTATGGTTCTAATCCACTCCCAAACTATAGACTTAACCCTAAAGGGCTGGGTTTCATCCACCAAAAACCCATCCAAATTATTATTATTTTCTATGGTAACAGAATGGGTTATATCCACAAAACACAGGGGAGGAAACATTACACACCACCAGTTTTGTCCCTTTCCTTCACCTATCTCCACTATAAGAGACTCATATTCCCCCTGGGGAAAGACATACCTACCATATTTCTTTATAGGGAAACTTTCCCTAGCCAACCTTACATCTATTGGATAATCCCCTCCATTTTCCAAAACAACCCCTTCTGACAGGGCCTGAATATCCTCCATACTAGCCTTAATAATATCCCTGCTTTGGGCCACAGATTCAATATTTGTCAATCTCTTATCCATTAAATCAAGAATTTCATCCCGAATAAGTAGCTTTAACTTCTGGTCTTCAACCCTATCACTATTGGCTCTTACATGAAAACGAATAATATCCTTATCCAAGTAATCCTTATCCATATCCTCATCTTCTTCCATATCCAACCAAGGAGACCCTTCCCCAGGCATAGCATCTTCCAAATATGGAGCTAATATATAAACAAACAATATAATAACAAAACCACAAATAAGAATTAATCTTTTCTCCTTCATTTTGATCCTCCTTAAAATTAAAAAGCTCGTCCCTATAATTATGGACAGAAAGATTATATTTATACATATAAGAATAGGGGAACGATAGGGGGACAATAGGGGAACGATTGTAGGGGCGACCTTGGGTCGCCGCGGCCCTAAAGATGGACCTAGCCAATCCAAATAAATTTGCCCTGTCATTCCGAGCCTGCGAGGAATCTTAGACCCCAAAGCTGGACCTTAGAAAAACAATTGCCTTTGTTTGAATCATTCACTACGATCTAGAATCTTTAGCTTCGCTCTGGATGACACCCAACCGTAGTGGCGGATGCCCCTGTCCGCTGACCCAAATCCTGGCCCCAACAAAAAAATAACACAAAAGAACCGTCCCCTTGTGTTCTACCCTTGTGTTCTCTGTTTTGTTTTTCTGTTCAACTATTGTTAAAAATCGTGCATAAATTCTAAGATTTTACAAAAAATAAAGAAAATACTTAAGGGAGGTTTTGTTTTGAAGAATAGGAAAAATTTACTCGTAGGAACAACCACACTTTTGGTCCTATGTTTGATAGTTTTCAACTTTTATTGGATTTCAAACCCAGCAGAATCAGCAAATGGCTCATATAACTTTACCAGAACTCTTTACTGGGGTTCATCAGGAAATGATGTAAGAACAGTTCAAGATAAATTATCCAGGTGGGGATACTACAAGGGTTCTGTAGATGGGAAATTTGGAAATGCCACCTCAGAGGCCGTAAGAAAGTTTCAACAGAAAAATGGCCTTAGGGTAGATGGCCTAGTAGGTCCTGCCACAGCAAAAGCCCTAGGAATGACCACAAGTGGAGGAGGCGGTGGGGGCGGCGGAGGTGGAGGATCTACTGCTTCAACTCAGGGTGTCAACAGGCAATCTGACGAATATCTATTGGCAAGAACCATCCACGGAGAAGCCAGGGGTGAGCCTTATGTAGGCAAGGTTGCAGTAGCTGCAGTAGTATTAAACCGAACCAGGAACCCAGCCTTTCCAAATACTATAGCAGGTGTAGTCTACCAGCCCCTAGCATTTACAGCAGTTGCAGATGGGCAAATCAACTTAACACCAGACAATGAATCAATTAAGGCTGCAAGGGATGCCCTCAATGGTTGGGACCCTACCTATGGATGCCTCTATTATTGGAATCCAGCCACAGCCACATCCAAATGGATATGGTCCAGGAAGGTTACGCTAAAGATTGGTAAACATTGGTTTGGAATATAGGAGGAAAATATGGAAAAGAGAAAAACGTGGGTAGCCCCTATAGTTTTGGCACTTATATTGGCAATCTCCATAGCCTGGGGCTATAACCAATACGCAATTAGACAAGAATATGAAATAGGATTAAGCAATCATTATCAAAGATTGTTTCATGATGTAAAAGATTCAGTGGAAAAGGTTCAAATTGGCCTATCAAAGTCCATGGTAGCATCCACCATAGATAGGAATATACTCCTCTTTTCACAGATAATGAATGATGCAAACTTTGCCCAGGATAAACTAGCCCAGTTACCTATATCTCATGAAGATATAGGTGGTACAAAAAAATTCCTAACCCAGGCAGCAGACTACTCCTACTACCTGATTCAAAGGCACCTAGATGGGGAGGATATTACAGATGAGCAGAGAAAGACACTGGCATCCTTACAAAACAATTCAAGGGAATTTAACAATGAGCTAGCCATGCTTCAAGAAACCATGGCAAATATGAATATTATGAACATGTCAACAAACCTTATAGGAATAAGAACCAAGGGTAAACCAGAGGATAGCCCAATCCACACCAGTCTTACAGGTCTAGAAGAAGAAATGGGAAAAACCCCAGAATTACTCTATGATGGACCCTTTGCAGATCAAATGATAAATAAAAAACCCCAGGGCCTGCCCAATGAAGATGTGAGCCAGGCCAAGGCAGCCACCATAGCAAGAGACTTTTATGGAAAAGAGAATGATATAAGAACAGAGGCCTTCCAAGAGGGAGATGGCATAGATGATCTAAGGATGCCCTCCCACACCTTCCACCTATTCCCAAGAGGAAGAAACAAGGAAGCACCAGTATACATTGGGGTTTCACAAAAGGGTGGTAAGGTAGTCTGGATGGCAGACCCAAGACCTATAGATGACCCCACCATATCTATAAAAGAGGGTCAACAAAAGGCTCTAGACTTTCTGAGGGAAAGAGGATTTGACAATATGGAGCCCAACTATTACCTCCAATCAGATGGTAGTGTCCTTTACAATTTTGCTGCCAAGGAAAAAGATATAGTCCTATATCCAGACCTAGTGAAGGTTAAGGTAGCCCTGGACAATGGAGGAATAGTAGGATTTGACGCATCTCCCTACTACATGAACCACCATAAAAGGGATTATCCAAATCCATCCATTAGCATGGCTGATGCTAGAAAGAAACTAAGAGATAGGTTCAAGGTTGATTCAGAAAGGCTAGCACTTATCCCAAAAGGAAAAGATGAGGCCCTATGCTATGAATTTAAGGGTAAACAAGACCATGGCGAATTTATAATCTATATAAATGCAAGCAATGGCAAGGAAGAACAAATCCTACAGATAATAGAAAATGAAAATGGGACACTGACATTTTAACAATAGTCAAACAATGGTCAAACGGTAGTCTAACAATAGTCAAACGATTGTAAAAAAGCTAAAAGCATAAGACCTATGGTTGGCCAGTTGGTTAGCTAGTCAGTTAGATAGGAGAATGGTGGAAGAATAGTAGCAAACAATAGCAAAGCAACAAGGAAAAAAATTAACAATGGTTAAACAATTGTCTACTAGGGTCAAATCTTTCGGGTCTAAAACGTAGACCCCACACTAGGGTCAAGGTGACAGGGTTAGAGTCCGTGGGTTTGTTT
>CAZFIO010000002.1:0-10651 GCA_964519585.1 uncultured Tissierellaceae bacterium | reverse complement strand
CCAAAGCTAGACCTAAAAACAACACAAAAGAACCGTCTCCTTGTGTTAGTGTGTGTTAGAAAAAGCCGTGGAAGTATATTTCCATGGCTTTTCAATTTATGATATAATAGTTAAATAATATAAAAAATAAGGGTGGAACAAATGACCAGAAATGATAAAATTGCTCAATCAGCGGCTATGATAGCCATATTTACACTTATAAGCAAGGGACTAGGATTTCTTAGAGAAGTATTTATAGCCTCAAAATTTGGGTCTGGGATGCTTACAGATACCTACTTTACTGCTATGACAGCCACAGTTATAATCATGAGAAGCCTAGGAGGGGCCTTAAACACAACCCTGATTCCTATATTTTCTGAAATCAAACAAAATAGTGGCAGGGAGGCCCAGAAAAGATACCTAACAAACATACTTAATCTTGTATTTATTATTACCCTGGTCTTGGCAGGCATATCCTATTTTGCTTCACCCCTAATAATAAAAATCCTAGCCAAGGGCTTCCAAGGGGACCAATTTGACCTAGCTGTAAAACTAAACAGAATCGGGCTACCCATAGTTATACTACTGGGCTTCACCTATGTATTAAGCGGATATTTGCAAAGCAACCAAATCTTTGGGCCCCATGCAATAATGGGCATACCCTACAATCTAATATTTATAGTCTACTTATTATTCCTTAGTAAAAATGCCAATATTAATGGACTAATGATAGTAAGTGTAATAGCAGCTCTAAGCCAGGTCCTAATCCAAGTGCCAGCAACTATCCATACAGGCTATAGCTATACACCTAGCATAAATCTAAAGGACCCCTACTTTTACAAGGCCATGGGACTAGTAATGCCAGTCCTTATAGGGTCAGCAGTCCACCAAATCAATGTAATAGTAGATAGGACATTAGCATCAGAATTAGTGGAGGGAAGCATCTCAGCCCTAAATTATTCAGCCAGAATGAATGAGATGGTAATCTCAGTATTCGTAGCAGCCATTACAACAGTAGTATTTCCCATGCTAAGCCAGGCCTTTACAGAAAATAATAAGGCAGAATTAAAGAAAATATTTAATCGATCAACCAATATAATCCTCTTGATAACAGTACCAGCAACTGTAGGAATAATCATACTAGCAAAGCCTATGGTAAGACTTTTCTTTGAGAGAAATGCTTTTAGCCCAGAGGCTACAGTCATGACAGCTGGTGCCTTGATGTTCTATTCCATGGGGCTAGTAGGTTCTTCACTAAGACTTATGCTGAACAAGGTCTTCTACTCCTTCCAGGACACTGTGACCCCTATGATAAATGGTGCAATATCAGTAATGATAAATGTAATCCTAAACCTAATCCTAATAAGGAAAATGAACCACAATGGTCTAGCCTTGGCAACCAGCATATCAGCCACCATAACAACAATACTTCTATTTATAGATCTAAGAAAGAAGATTGGAAGAATAGGAATAAGGAGAATAATCATCACCTTTATGAAGTGCCTAATATCAGCCACCATAATGGGTGTGGCAGTCTATCTGACCTACTTTAAACTAGGGTCATATTTACCAGATAGGAAGCTTATAGATATAATAATGCTACTAGTATCAGTAGGGCTAGGAGTGATAGTATACTTCGGCCTCTGCCTAGTATTGAAGGTAAAAGAACTAAGAGACCTAATGAAAAGAACCATAGGGGAGCAATAGGGGAATAAAAGAACAATTGTCTAACAATGGTCAAACGGTAGTCTAACAATAGTCAAACAATTGTAAAAGAGGAGATTCCTCGACAGGCTCGGAATGACACGGGAGAGATGAATGTCTTTGTAGGGGCTAGCTTTGCTGGCCCGTTGACCCCAAAGCCCCAACCCGAGTCATCTCGACCGTAGTGGAGAGATCTCCGTTTTACGACCCCAAAGCCTGACCCAAACACAACTATTGCTTGTCTATCGCTTGACAACTGCTTGGCAATCGCTTGACAATCGTTTACGGGAGGAATCAATCTTGGAAAGACTCAAAGCCATATCAAAACCAGTATATGATATAGTAACCTTTGGCCTAACAGCCAGGGTATTAAATATGATAAAATCCGTATTATTAGCAACCTACATAGGAGCAAACTACCTGATGGATACCTATGTTTTGGCATTTTCTGCAGTCATGCTAGCAAGCAAAACCCTAGCAGATGGCATAACCCTATCCTTAATCTCTACATATCAACAGGTAGACAGAAGAGATGGGAGAAAGGGAAGAAATGAGCTGACAAGTAATTCCATCAACTCCTTTAGCCTTATATCCCTTGTCCTAATAATCATAGGTCTACTACTAGCTCCTATCATCATTAGGATAATGGGTCCAGGTTTTAAAGGACAAAGCCTAGAAAAAACAATCAAACTCTTTAGACTAGGTCTACCCATAATGTTACTAGACTTTATCAGGGCCATATGTGCCGGCTACCTCCAATCCCAGCATAAATTTAAAGCAGGGGCAAAATCAGGGGTAGTAAACAGCCTTGTATATATATTTTATCTAATAATATTTGGGGATAAATTTGGACTGGAAGGCGTGATTTTAGCAGGAATCCTAGCAGTCTTGGGTCAAATAGTGGTTATGATGGCCGCCCTAGTAAGCGATGGATACAAATACGAGACCTACCAAAACCTCCAGGACAGGACCCTAAAAAGGGTAATCTCCTTCCTATTCCCTATAAGTCTAGGCATAGGAATCAATGAACTAAACATAGCCATAGACAACGCAGTGGCATCATCATTAGCCCAAGGAACCATAGCAGAATTAAGCTATGCCAATGGAATTATAAACTTTATTTATGGTATATTTATAGTAGCAATAATTACAGCAATCTTTCCTGTCCTATCAAAAAATTATGACCAAGAAGACCTATATGAATTTAGACAAAATATAAGATTTGTTATAAAATTATTAATAGGGATAATAATCCCCATCAGCCTCCTACTGATTAAGTACTCAAATCAACTAGTAAAATTTGTATACGGCAGGGGAGAGTTCGGAGCAAGGGAAATAGAATACACATCAGAATTTCTGAAATTCTATGCCATGGGCCTAATAGGCCTAGCCCTAGTCTTGCTAATAGTTAGGATTTATTATGCAATCCACGATACAAAAACCCCAACCCTTATAGCAGGCCTAGTACTCTTAACCAACCTAATATTCAATATAATATTAGGAAGAACCATGGGAGGCAGCGGAATAGCCCTAGCCAGCACAATCTCAGTAGTCCTAGCCTCCATAGTAGGACTATATGATTTAAAAAGAAAAATATTTTAACAATAGCCAAGCAATAGTCAAACAATGGACAAGCAATAGACAAACAATAGTCAAAAGAATAATTCCGCCAAAATAATATCTTGCCTATGGATTGGATATTGTTATAAAAGGAGGTAGTTTATATTTTTAGATTCCAAAAATTACATATCTATCAATTATCAAAGGAATTAGTTAAAAATAATTATAAATTAACTAAAACCTTTCCCAAGGAAGAAACATATGGACTCACCCAGCAAATGAATAGGGCAGCTATATCCATACCAAGTAATATAGCTGAGGGAATAAGTAGGCACAGTAATAAAGAAAAAAGACATTTCATAAGCATATCCTATGGATCTTTAATGGAGCTTATATGTCAAACAGAAATATCATATGAATTAGGATATATAGGGAAGGAAGAATATGATGAATTCCTAAACAAATCGAAGGATCTATCTGTTAGAATAAATAACTTTAATAAGGCAATAGAAAATGATAGCCAGTAGACGACTAGGACCCAAAATCTAGACTTGAATCAAACAATTGTTAGGCGATAGCTTGACTATAGTTTGTCTATGGTTGGGCAATTGTAAAAGAGGGGGAAATTATAATGGAAAAAAGAAGATTAGGAAAAACAAACTTGGAAGTATCCATAGTAGGATTTGGGGGAATTCCAATCCAAAGAAATTCCAAGGAAGAGGTATATGAGATACTTAAGGAAGCCCATGAACAAGGTATCAACTTCATAGATACAGCCAGAGGCTACACAGTCAGTGAAGGACTAATAGGTTGGGCCTTGGAAAAGTTAGGCAGGGATAAGTTCATCCTGGCAACCAAATCCATGGCCAAGGACTATGAAGGTATGGTAAAAGAAGTAGAAAGCAGCCTAAAAGACCTAAGAACAGACTATATAGACCTTTACCAATTACATAATATAAGGTTTGAAAAAGATTTAAACCTTGTAATGGGAGAGAATGGAGCCCTTAGAGCCCTAAAGGAATTTAAAGAAAAGGGAATAATCAAACATATAGGAATCACCAGCCATAGTACAGACCTTTTGGAAATAGCCATAGAAACAGGGGAGTTTTCAACCATTCAATATCCCTACAATCCAGTGGAAAAACAGGGTGAAGCAGTATTTAAGAAGGCAAAAGAAAATAACATAGGAGTAATAGTCATGAAACCTCTAGCAGGAGGAGCCCTACCTAAGGGAGAACTTTGCCTAAGATATATCTTTGAAAATGACCATGTAACTGTGGCAATCCCAGGCATGGATTCCATAGAACAAGTAAGGGAAAATGCAATCCCAGGAAAAGATAGAAGAAATCTAAGCAAGGAAGAAAGAGAAGAACTACTAAAAGAAGCAGAAGCCCTAGGAACAGAGTTCTGTAGAAGATGTGGCTACTGTGCTCCTTGCTCAGTAGGTATAGACATACCTGCCCAATTTATATTAGAAGGGTATCTTACAAGATACAACCTAGAAGACTGGGCAAGAGAAAGATATAATTCAATAGAGATAAAGGCCAGTGATTGTACAGCCTGCGGCGACTGTGAGCCAAGGTGCCCCTATGATTTACCAATAATAAAAATGCTAGACAGAGTAGCAAACAATTTTGAAGGAAGGGCAGTCACTAGCTAGAAGGAGACTAGGGCGAAGCCAAAAGAGGAGATTTCTCAGTTCTAAAGGACAGACACTCAGGTCTGCCCCTACAAGAGTCGAAATGACAAGGAATGGTATTATCTTTTAATTGATGCTTCACTCGAGGTAGATGCATGTATTTGTAGGGGCTAGCTTTGCTGGCCCGTGACCCTAAAGCTACACCCCAGGTCATCTCGACCCAAATACAATTGTTTGCCTACCGTTTGACTATCGCTTGTCAATTGCTAGACTATCGTTAATAAAAGAGGTGTAATCATGGGTAGTATCCTAAGAGATATGCAGCCAACAGTTATAAAATATGCAGAAGTACTTTCCCAGGTACTTCGTGTTGACGTGGAAATTGTTGATAGAAACTTATTTAGGGTTGCAGGCACAGGCATGTTTATGGATAGAATCAACGAAGACATGGGGGAAGAAGGCTATGTCTACAATCAGGTCATGAAGACTGGCAAGGAACAAATCGTTATGAACCCTGGAGAGCACCCCATATGCAGGTTCTGCCATAAACAATTCAACTGTGATGAAACCTTTGAAATAAGTATGCCTATAAAAATAGACCAAGAAGTTATCGGAGTTATTGGTCTAGTATGTTTTACTGAAGATCAAAGAGAACATATAATAGACAACCTGGCCATATTTACAGAATTTTTAGAGCAAATTTCAGACCTTATTTCTTCCAAGGCAAGGGAAGAATTGGAAAGGTTCAAAATGATAAATACCCTTTCAATCCTAGGCAATATAATAGACAAGGTAGAACAAGGTGTAATAGTATTGGACAAGGAAAACAAGTTAAGCAATATCAACAATATGGCCATGAGGATATTTGACCTAGAGGAAAAACCACAATATATAGATTACATTAAACCTACAGGCCAGGAAATACTAGGATTTGAAGAATACGAAATAAAAATAGGTGAAAATCAATACATTATCCTAGGTGAAGACTACAGGGTCATTGAAGGACCCAATAGTTTCAGGACAGTATATACTTTTACTGATATGAGTACCTTGGAAAACATATCCACCTCCATATCAGTTACCACAGAAAACATGAGCCTAAATGACATAATAGGAAACTCAGAGGAGATAAACAGACTGAAGGAAAAAATAAAAAGACTAGGAAACTCCAGCTCTACTGTACTTATAAGGGGAGAAAGTGGTACAGGCAAGGAATTGGTAGCTAGGGCTATCCATATGGAAAGCAATAGAAGGGACAAGGCCTTTGTAGCAATAAATTGTGCAGCCATCCCGGATGCCCTTTTGGAATCCGAGTTATTTGGTTATGTGAAGGGTGCCTTTACAGGGGCAGATCCAAAGGGCAAAATAGGCAAGGTAGAATTTGCAAATGAAGGAACCCTATTTTTAGACGAAATAGGAGATATGCCCCTATACTTGCAGACCAAGCTATTGAGAATCCTAGAAGAAAGAGAAGTGGAAAGGATAGGGTCCAATGAGTCCATACCCGTAGACATAAGGATAATCACAGCTACCAACAAGAACCTAGAAGAAATGATAGAAAACAATATGTTTAGAGAAGATCTCTACTATAGGTTAAATGTAATCCCTATAGAAATTCCACCCCTAAGGGAGAGAACAGAAGATATAAAAATCATAAGCTACTACTTTATGAGAAAATACTCTAGACTTTTTAATAAGAAAAATGTAAACCTTAGCAATGAAGTCTTGGATTACTTCAACAAGTATTCCTGGCCAGGCAATGTAAGGGAGCTGGAAAATGTAATAGAATATATAATGAACATGATTGAGGACAATGGTATAGTTAGACTAAATAATCTACCTAAAAACATTCTACCAGCTAAGGAAAGCCATAGGGAAAGCCTATCTCTAGAAAAAATGGAAAAGACCTATATTAAAAAGGCCCTTGACCTATATGGCCATGACCAAGAAGGTAAGGAAAATGCAGCCCAGGAATTAGGCATAGGAATCGCAACCCTATACAGGAAAATAAAGAGATATGAAATATAAATTATCAATTTGATAAATAACTATCATTTTGATAATGCAAGGCATAAGTGCTTTGGACAAACCCTTTAGGATAAAACCAAAGGGTGTTCTCCTCTTAATAGCATAAGAAATCTAATAATAAAGAAAATTACTAGAAGGATAAATTATCAGTTTGATAATATATCCTTCTTTTTTTTCTGAGAATATTCATCCTGGGCTAGGGAAAAAGATTTTCAACCCGAAGAAATACACATCCATCAAGGAACTATTTGAAATAAGAAAAACTTGGCATGACTCTTGCAATATATTAAGAGTAGAAAATAAATAACTAGGAGGAAAGACCTTGAAAGAAAAAATCAAATCTAATTTATTAGATAGGAAAAAACAAAATCAATCCAAGGCAGACACAGACTTTATATCCCAGGAAGTTATTAAGGATGTAAGAAAGTTCCACCAAGCCTTTGAAGAATACTCAGTAACCCCACTTCACAAGTTGGAAAACCTAGCCAAGCACTATGGCCTAAAGGGAGTCTTCCTAAAAGATGAATCCTATAGATTTGGCCTAAATGCCTTTAAGGTACTAGGAGGTTCCTATGCCATGGGGAAATACTTGGCTGACAAACTAGGGGTAGACATATCCCAAGTAGACTTCAATTACTTAAAATCACCTGAAGCTAAGGAAAAACTTGGTGAAATTACCTTTGTTACGGCAACAGATGGCAACCATGGCAGAGGGGTAGCCTGGGCAGCCAACCAATTAGGGCAAAAATCAGTAGTCTATATGCCCAAGGGCTCATCACAGATCAGGCTGGACAATATAAGAAAAGAAGGCTCAGATGCCAGTATTATAGAAGGAAACTATGACGATGCAGTAAGACTATCAGATGAAATGGCCAAGAAACACGGTTGGGTAGTAGTCCAAGACACAGCCTGGGAAGGATACGAAGACATCCCAACCTGGATTATGCAGGGCTATGGAACCTTGATTGATGAAGCTATGGAACAACTAAAGGCTGAAAACATAGAAAAGCCAACCCATGTCTTCCTACAGGCAGGAGTAGGGTCCTTTGCAGGAGCAGTACAGGGCTATCTGGCAGCAGAATTTGGAGATGATAGGCCAGTAACCATTATAGTAGAGCCAGACGATGCAAACTGCCTTTACAAATCATCCCTAAGTGGAAAAAGGGAAATAGTAGATGGAGCCATGCCTACAATTATGGCAGGCCTAGCCTGTGGAGAACCAAACACCATATCCTATGAAGTCCTTAGGGATTATTCAGATGGATACTTCTCCTGCCCAGACTATGTAGCAGCCAAGGGAATGAGAATACTAGCAGCACCCCTAAAAGGAGACCCACAAGTAGTGTCAGGGGAATCAGGAGCAGTAGGGATAGGAGTCATAGGCCTTCTAATGGAAAGAGATGAATACAAGGACCTAAGAAAGGAACTTGGATTAGACGAAAACTCAGTAGTAATGGTTATAAGCACAGAAGGAGATACAGACCCGGAAAAATATATGGATATAGTATGGGACGGAGACTGCCCGTCGTTTTAACAATAGCCAAGCGATAGTCAAGCAATATAACACAGGGGGACGGTTCTTTTGTGTTAAGACTAGTGACCTCAAAGCCCTGACCCCAGGTCATCTCGACCGAAGTGGAGAGATCTCCGTTTCTAGAACAGAAAAGCTCGACCCTGATAAACAATTGCTTGACCACCGCTTGACCACTGCTTGGCAATTGCTAGGCTATCGTAACTAAAGGAAGGAGCACATAGATATGAAATATTCAGTAGATGGAAAACATTTGCATCAGCGACTTAAAGATCTTGGAAAACTTGGCCGAGATGAAAATGGAGTCCTTTCTAGACTAGAAGCAAACCCAGGAGAGAAAGAAGGAAGAGACCAGGTAGTTGCCTGGATGAAAGAACTAGACCTAAAGGTAGCCATAGATAAGATAGGAAATATATTTGGCATCTGGGAAACAGAAGAAAACAAGGATCAAGCACCGGTTATGGTAGGGTCTCATATAGATTCAGTTATGAATGCAGGAATTTATGATGGATGCTATGGAGTTCTTGGTGGAATTGAAGTTATAAGAACCCTAAAAGAAGGAGGCTACAAATCCCCCAGACCCCTAGTGGTAGGAGCCTTTACCAATGAAGAAGGAGTCCGCTACCAGCCAGACATGCTAGGATCCTTAGTCTATGTAGGAGGGTTAGAGCTAGATGAAGCCCTAAATACAGTGGGAATTGATGGAAGTAAACTAGGAGAAGAATTAGAAAAGATAGGCTATGCAGGACCAGAAGAACCAGGCTTTATAAAACCCTATGCTTATGTAGAGCTTCATGTAGAGCAGGGACCAGTCCTAGACCATGAAGGCTATACCATAGGTGCCGTAGATAGTGTCCAGGGAATTTCCTGGCAGAAAATCACTATAGAAGGTGAAGCCAACCATGCAGGAACTACCCCTACAAGGTTAAGGGTAGATGCAGGCCTAGCAGCTGCCAAGGTAAACACCTTCCTGAGAGAAAGGGCAGATAAGTCCAACCATACCACAGTTGCCACAGTAGGAAGTATAGAATTTCAACCAAATCTTGTAAATGTAATCCCCTCCAAGGCTAGATTTACAGTAGATATAAGGAATTCAAACTTAGAAAAGTTTCTAGAAGAAGGGAAAGCCCTAAAGTTGTATCTAAAAGAGCTAGAAGATTCGGATATGGTAAAAATATCTACAGAAAGCTTAGCACAGTTTGATCCAGTTCCTTTTGATGAAGATGTAATTTTAAGGGTAGAAAAGGCAGCTGAAAATAGAGGCCTTAAATACAGAAGAATCACATCAGGAGCAGGACATGACGCACAAATGCTGGCTCGTATTTGTCCCACAGCCATGATCTTTGCACCAAGCATCAAGGGAATCAGTCACAACCCAAATGAAGCAACAGATGAAAAAGATTTAACTGCAGGAGCAAATGTACTCTTGGATGTGGTTATGGACCTGGCAGAATCTAATTAAATTAAATAAGAAGGTGGATTTAGTGGAATATTTTTACAGGGAAAGGCTAGTAGACTTGACCCAGAAGTTAATCAGGACAAAATCCTATTCTGGTCAAGAGAAAAACATGGTAGATTTACTGAAAGAAGTATTCCAAGAACTTGGCTTTCATGACTACCATATAGATGGATACGGGTCTATAATAGGAAGAATTAAGGGAAGTAGACCAGGGAAAGCCATCCTACTTGACTCCCATATAGATACAGTAGAAGTAGCAGATCCAGATAAATGGACAGTGGACCCTTTTGGGGGTCAAATCATAGATGACAAGATATACGGCAGAGGGTCCAGTGATATGAAGGGAGCACTGGTAGCTGCAATATTTGGGGCCTACAAGTTTGCCCAAGAAAGTAAGGGGGATTTCTCAGGAGACATATATATATCAGGAGTAGTACATGAAGAATGTTTTGAAGGAATAGGGGCAAGAAAAATAAGTGAATACGCTAAACCAGACTATGTAGTTATAGGCGAGGCTTCAGAATTAAATCTAAAAATTGGTCAAAGAGGAAGGGGGGAGATAGTATTTGAAACCTTTGGTAAACCAGCTCATTCTGCTAATCCAGGCCAGGGAATAAATGCAGTCTATAAGGCAGCTAGGTTAATAGAAAGAGTCCAAGAACTAGAAATGACCTACGATGATTACCTTGGCTATGGAATCCTAGAATTAGTGGACATTAAATCATCACCATATCCAGGTGCATCAGTAGTA
>CAZFIO010000001.1:0-64340 GCA_964519585.1 uncultured Tissierellaceae bacterium | reverse complement strand
TCTATAGTAGGGGCTGAGAGTCAGTTGGAGTTAATTACTGATGAAGCTTACCTGCTTACAGATAGTGAATATTGGGAATTAAATGATAGGGCAAGGGCAATTTCTGAGGATCACTACTGTGATATAGCCATAATTACTATAGATGATATGGGCTATGATGAAGATGCTTTTGACTTTGCCTCAAGTTTAATAGAAGAATACGATATGGGTTATGGTAGCCAGAAAAGTATTTTACTTTTATTCCTAAGTATGGAGGATGGAGATTATGCTCTAGTGGGCCACGGATATGGGAATACTGTATTTACTGATTATGGTAAGGATGTCATGCTTGATAAGCATATACTTCCTCTTCTAGGCAAGGATAAATACTATGAAGCATTTTTAAAATATCTTGATTTATCTGAAGAATACCTTCTAATGGCAAGTGGTGGTCAACCTTTTGACATAGATACAGATCCAAACTACGGGAAGATAGCTTTACCCATTAAGCTAGGGATTACCTTTCTTATACCTCTACTAATAGCTTTTTTAGTTACAGGTTCATGGAAAAGAAAGATGAAAACTGCTAGATTAGCTACTAGTGCTGGTGATTATATTAGCGCTGAGGGTTTGAAGCTTACAAACCAAGCAGATCAGTTTTTATACCATACAACGAGCAGTAGGAAGATAGAAAAATCATCCTCTGGTGGTGGCGGAGGAGGAGGAACAAGTGTCAATAGTTCAGGTTATTCAGGTAGGTCAGGAAAGTTTTAAGAAATCCATCCAAAGATGAAAAATGGAGGGATTGGGGGTGGCATATTTTGAAAATTGTTGTAATTAGCATGATGAATAGATTACTGTCAGGAGCAGTTATAAAATACTTAAGAGAACGTGGAGAATTGATGCCTATCCGGTTGACTGATTGCAATAAAGAAAATGAGCCTTATATAACCTGTAAATCTCACAATGCAGATATACTTTTAATGGAAGTAATGCGGGTGCCACCTTTTACCTTGGAGGAAAGGCTAAGAACAGCAAAACAAATCAGGATAGAGCTTCCAGAATGTAAGCTAGTCTTGCTTTGCGATGAAAATGCTGATCCTGATATGGCAGAAGCTGTAAAAGAAGCAAAAAAACAGGGTTTCATAGATAGTTTTTTCTACAGTTCAGTGAGCGGGGAATACTTATCAGCTATGTTGGATGCACTTTAATGGCACAGGGGGACGGTTCTATTGGGATATTTTTACAGGCTTTGACCAAGTAGGGGCTAGATTTGCTGGCCCGGAGGCCCAACAGAATGACATAGGCCAAGCAATTGCTTGATTATGTATTCCTGTTCTTTCCAAGTGACATTCATTTTGAACTATGGGGTTTTTACCTTGATGATTATTTAAATGATTTAGAGATTCCCTTTGGGAAAAATTCACCTGACGGAGCAACAACCATTATGTTTGAAGGAGGATTACCAAACATATGCGGAAGATTCCTTAGGAAATCCTATAAGTATAACTGTTCTTACAGTTCCTGAGGGAAATCATGAAGATACAGTTCCATTAGATAACCCTGGCCTAATAGAAATGCTTGAATCAATATTTATAAAATAGCTAGTTTCATGTATAGTTAGGAGGTGACTTTGTCATGAAAAACAAGCTTACAGGTATTTTTCTGCTTTTTTTATGTATCTTAGTCTTGGTTGCCTGTGGGAAGAAAGAGAAAGGCCCAGGGGATGGAAACCGGGGAGAAAGGCTTGGTTTTGGAGAGAATAAAGGTGGAGTAATAGTAAGGGAAGATGCGAAAGGAATAATAAAAATCACTATAGAAGATGGTGAGGCAAATATATCCTTTGACTTAGATAAATGTGAGGAATTTTACCAACTTTCTGAATACCCTGAATACTATAATGTAGCTGGTATAAGGGAAGGACCCTTTAAAATCCGGGTTATATCAGGCAGGGTCAAGGATGCCTTTGTAGGAGAACTACAGATTATGGACTATAGTGAATTAGATTTCACCGTAGCCACTGTAGTACTTACTATGGAAGATGGTAGTGTAGAATGGGTTTATGCAGATCCCTTTAGCACTATAGGCTACAGTCACTATGAAGAAGAATATAGCAAAGATGGTAACTTTGAGAGTTATAGGGCATTGGCCTATAAGGATAACTTTACTTCCTTTTCTTATGAAAACCATCATGAGGATCAGGATGCTATGGTTCTATATTTAATCAATGATAAGGGAGAAAAGTTTGATTTTTACAAGTTATGGCTTGAAACTAAACTTACACAAGGGTCATGGGTCATGAAACTAGAGGATGATTTTGATGAGGATATTTCCCTCTACCTATATTTGAAATTTGAACCTCATGGGACCTTTACCCTAGATGTAGCAGGAAGCTATATGGACTATGAGATAGCATACTACCATGAAAACTGGGGAGGTTCCTATGAAATAGATAGGGGGTCAAGTAAGAACTACTATATGGGAAGTTTTGACTTTGATTTACATCTATTGTGGTGGATAGATGAGGGAGATACTGGTCTCAAGACGGAACTTAGCGGCAGCTATAGCTTTGAAACAGATTCTACGGGTGATATTTCTTTGGTTTATGAATCAGGAGATAGAATCTACCAAAGAGGGAATATGGAGGTCTTTCCTTTAGTGAATATTCATGATGACTTGGAGGAATTTAGGGGGCAAACAATTGAAGGTATGGCTATCCTGGAGTTTTCTAGGTACCTAGCTGATGGTATGGAATTTATAGTTGTTTGGGTGGAAGCGATTGAGGACCTAGAAGAAGCTAATGACTATAGGATTGAAAATGAGGATGTAGGATATTACCAGTTTACAACAGCTACCTATGATCAGTATAGTCTGATGGAATACGACAAAGATGGTTTTGTAGATAGGGTAGACTATTATTTGACTGATTTTATAAATGAAGTTAGAAATTCCTATAGGGATGGCAGAGTTCTAGCTAATATTGTAGTAGAAGATGGCCATATAATCTCAGCCCATGAAGTCTATCAACCCTAAGACACAGGGGGACAGTTTGGACCCCACTGGTAACTATGATTTTTTAAGTTTGTCATTCTGAACGCTAGTGTCAATCTTGTCTTTCCAATGATTTCAAGATTCGACCCTTCGCTTTGGATGACAGAATAAGGAATTGACAGCGGCTTATGACTCTGTCAACTCGTATGCATAAGGATTGTTTTAAAAAAAGTAAAAACAGAGTAGAAAGTTTAAGATATAGGGCATAAGCCTTAGGCCTATTGCTTTCTACTTTTTCCTTAGAGGAGGTGGCAACTTGTACAGAAAAATAATTATATTGCTTATCAGCCTATCATTAATTTTCCCCCTAACTGCTTGTAAAAGTTCAAAAGTAAATAGTCCCAATAACAATGGGAAAGATAATCCAGGAGAAACAAAAGACCCTATAAAGGATGAAGTCCTAGTCTATAAGGATGATACGAATCTTATGGAGATTCATGTAAGCAATAAGAGGGATGTTGAAGTTTACTTTAATCTTGAAAGATGGGAGGGGGACTTTACTCTTAGTCAAATAGGCGAGGGTGGAGACTTGGTAAATTATTTTAACAAGGAAAACTGGAGAGAGTTATTAGATATAGAAGATAGGTCATCCATGGGTGACAATTATTATGGGCCCTTTCCTATAATCAGCCTAGCTGGAGAAGTAAAAGATATGGTTATAGGGCAAATTGCAGAGTTTGATTATGCAAATGGCTTGGAACAAATGATGCCTACAATTTTTATTCTTATGGATGATGGCCAGGTTTACTATGTATATGCAGATATATTTTCAATAGAGAGAGGATTTACAGAATTTCACGCCTCGGGACCTTTACCTTGGGTTGAGAATATAGAATCTCTGGCCTATGAGAGTGATGGTGAGGGGATGGATGGCACTATGACAGCTTATGCAGTAGATAAGCAAGGTGCAAAATACGATTTAAGGATACCGGGTAAATTTCAAAATCTTTATATGGGTATGGATTGGGTATCCAACGAGAATGCAGAAGATCCAAATTATGAGTTTTCTAAGCCTGAATACTGTGCTGTTCTGAATTTTTTAGTGGATGGGACTGTTTCTTTGAAAAAAGGCTGGACCAATGAAGAAGCAATAAGATATAAGGGGACCTATAGGGTAAGCATGGGTGAAGATGATAATGGACCAGGTATTATGTTTTTTGACCTACACCTTGACTCAACAACTCCTTACGCGGAAGAAACTATAAATGGATCCTACTTTGCAGACCTACATTTCGGCATCTCTTTGGAACTTTTCCCAGGAGATGGAGACCTACTCTTTGTTGAAGGAAGGAATGAATATGAGCCCTTTAAGTTTATATGGGGATATAGTCCTTTTGATAGGTCTGTTAATAGTGTAAGGATTAATGACTATGGGGATTATTTGATAAACAACTCCAGCCATATAAGGGAGATGGTAACCAAACATAAAATGTCTCTGCTTGAAACAGGAGAAACCAGGGAAATTGGTGATGAGCTTTGTACAGATATATGGTTAGGCACCAACCACAAAGACAACTTTGTAAAAGAAATTCTATATACTATTTCAGACACTGGAAACATCTATGAGTATGACCCTATAGGGGATGGATGGTTTCAAGTATGGAATTAAGGCCAAGGAAAACCCTTGGCTTTTGTTTTACCTATCCGCCAATTCAATAAATCTATCTATATCCTTCTCAATCAATTTCAAAGAGCTTCTAAAAAAGTCTGGCTTATGAATATCTATATTCATCATATCAGCGACATCTTTTATATTATTCTTGCCTGTAGCATTTAGTAGTTCATCATATTCCTTTACAAAAGATTCACCTGTACTTAGGTATTCCGCATAAAGCCCCTTAGCAAACAAAAGTCCAAAGGCATAGGGGAAGTTGTAGAAGTTAAGTCCTGCTGAGTAGTAGTGGGGTTTATTCAACCACATATAAGGATGAAGGACACTATGATCTAAACCATTGCCATAGGACTTCTTTTGGGCATCCATCATTATATCCTTTAATTCCTTGACTGGCAAAGAGGACTCCTTTCTCCTGTTAAACAATTCTGATTCAAAAAGGAATCTGCTATATATATCCACAATCACCTGGGCTGCATCTGAGATAGAGGATTCAAGTATGCCTAGGGCTTCTTCATCACTAGCATCCTTTAGGGCAGCATTTGTTACTATGGTTTCACAAAATATAGAAGCAGTTTCAGCTATAGGCATGGGATATCTAGAGTTTAAGATGGATTCATTTCTTAGATTTAGCCCATGGTAGCCATGGCCTAGTTCATGGGCCAGGGTAATCATATTTGAAAAACTTCCATCAAAGTTGGCCAAAATCCTACTTTCACCTATAGGGTGCAAGTTGGAGCAGAAGGCCCCTCCCCTTTTACCGTCTCTGGGTTCCACATCTAACCAGTTATTATCATAGGCCTCCTGCACAAAATCTGCCAATCTATCACTGAAAGTCCTGAAGTTTTTAACTATATAGTTTATGGCCTCTTCGTAGGTAAATCTTCTATCAACTTGTCCAAGGGGGGCAAATAAATCATAAAATGGAAGACCATCCTGGTGGCCCAAGATCTCTGCCTTTTTCTTAAAATACCTATGGAAGGCTGGTAGGAATTCCTCCATAGCTATAAGCATAGAGTCTAAGCTTTCCTTATTCATTCTTGATTTAAAAAGAGTTTCAGACAGTGGAGACTCAAAACCCCTCAACTCCGAGGTGGTTATTACTTCTCCCTTTATTCCATTTAAAGCTGCAGCTGAGGATTCTTCAACTTTTTCATAGGCCTTCAACTCTGCTTCATAGGCAGTTTTCCTTATCTTTTCATCCTTATCATAGGCTAGGTTTCTTACCATTGCTAGTGGTAGTTGTTTATCTTCACCATCTAAGTCTATATCTACCATCAAGGTTGAAGTTATTTTATCCTGAAGATTTGACCAGGCTGTTGAGCCTGTATTCTTCATTTTGGATATAATGATTTCTTCTTTCTCGCTGAGCAAATATTTTGTAGATTCTTTGATTTGTGCTAAATAAAATTTATGCTTATTCAATAAGTCAGATTTTCCCACCAGATCTTCTAAATCTGGCAAATCCTTTAAAAAGTTCTTAAATTGAACTTCTGGCTTAGTCAACTCTGTTCCCTTTAAACTAAGCTTATCCAAATATTCTAGGGCTTTTTCATCCCTGGCATTTGTAGAACTTGATAGGTTTGCATAAGCCCCTAATTTACTATATAGGTTGGAAATTTTAACTGAAAAATCAATATAGTATTCCAACTTTTCAATAGGATTATCTAAGGAGACAAGACTATCCCCAGCCCACTTAGCAAAATCCCCTATAAGCTTATCAAGTTTGTCAAAGTCTGTTAAAAATTCTTGAGAATCAAAAGAAGGGTACAATTCATCTAAAGACCACCTCATAATAAAACACCTCCATATATTTACAATAAGATTATACCACAATAGAAGGATTGCTAAACAATAGTGCGCTAGGGACGGTCCTTGGCGCATTTTTGTATATATTTTTTATATTTTTCTTGCAATATTGGTATATTAAGTATATACTTATTTAGTTATATATAAGGAGGAGAAAGATTGAGTAAATTAGCATTTAATGAAATAAAATTATCAAATGGAATACAGCGGGGTATTTCAGAAATGGGTTTTGAAGAAATGTCACCAATTCAGGAACAGGCAATTCCTGTAATATTGGCAGGAAGGGATGTGATAGGTCAGGCCCAGACTGGGACAGGGAAAACCGCAGCTTTTGGAATTCCTATTTTAGAAACTTGTGATCCAAGCGACAAGAGATTGCAAGCACTGGTACTATGTCCCACAAGGGAGTTGTCAATTCAAGTAGCGGAAGAAATAAGGAATATCGGAAAGTTTATGAGCGGAATTAAGGTTCTACCTATATATGGGGGTCAACCTATTGATAGGCAGATTAGGTCCTTGAAGGGTGGAGTTCAGATAGTTGTAGGCACACCAGGCCGGGTTATGGACCATATGAGAAGGAGGACCTTAAAATTAGACAAGGTAAAAATGATGGTTCTTGATGAGGCCGACGAAATGTTTGATATGGGTTTTAGGGATGATATAGGCTTTGTTATGGATGAGTTGCCAGAGGAAAGACAAACTGTATTTTTTTCAGCTACCATGCCTAAGGAAATAATCAATTTTGCATCCAAATATCAAAACAATCCTGAATTAGTTAAGGTTGTTCATAAGGAATTAACATTACCTAAAATTGAGCAGTACTACTTCGAGCTAAAGGAACATATGAAGACTGAAATTCTAAGTCGTCTTATAGATATCAATAATCCAAAACTTAGCATAGTTTTTTGTAATACAAAAAAGCGTGTAGATGAGTTGACAGAAAAGCTTACAGGAAGGGGTTATCTGGCAGATGGCCTCCATGGTGACTTAAAACAAAGCCAAAGAGATACTGTAATGAATAAGTTTAGAAATGGTACTATTGATATTTTAATTGCTACAGATGTAGCTGCTAGAGGCCTAGAT
The DNA here is from genome assembly GCA_964519585.1 of uncultured Tissierellaceae bacterium. GTDB lineage: Bacteria > Bacillota > Clostridia > Tissierellales > Tissierellaceae > CAZFIO01. The sequence goes on along the minus strand of CAZFIO010000001.1, from coordinate 56,806 downwards.
GTGGATGATATAGACCTGGTGGTAAACTATGATATACCTAGGGATGAAGAATATTATGTTCATAGGATTGGTAGGACAGCCAGAGCTGGCAGGGAGGGTGTAGCCTATAGCTTTGTAGTAGGTAGGGATAAAAACCTACTAGCAAATATTCAAAGATACGCCAATACAAAAATAAAGAGAAGAGACATACCTACTCTTAAAGATATGGAGCAAAACTACAGGACCAGTGCCCTAGATAAGATTAAGGATGAAATTACTAAGGGAGAACTAGGCAAGTATAGTAAAATAGTGGATGCTCTAATAGAAGAAGGATTTACTTCCTTTGATATTGCAGCTGCCCTGCTTAAGTTCTATATGGATGATAGTAAATATGAAAAACACGAAAAGTTAGAACAAGTAGACTTTGGAGGGAAATTCAGGTCTAGTGGGGGTAAAAATGAAAGGCTTTCAAAGGACACTACAAGATTGTTTATCAATATAGGAAGCAGAAAGGGAGCCAGCCAAAGACATATACTAGCAGCCCTAGTCCAAGATGCAAATTTACAGAAGAACCATGTAGGGGCTATAGATATATATGATAAGTTTTCCTTTGTGGAAATTCCAGCAAATCTTGCCAATGATGTGGTAAGAAACCTAAATAATAAGAGGATCAGGGGAAGCATGGTACAGGTAGAGATTGCCACCCCTAAAAGAAAATCAGGTCCAAAAAGAAAATAGTCAGACTTAGTCTGACTGTTTTTTCTTTGATTTAAAGGTAGATCTTAGGCTTACTTCTCCACCATGGACAATTCTTTTAAAGTTTTCCCTATGCTTGTAAGCACTTTGTAGTGCTATAAGAACAGCAAAAATTAATGAAAGTTTACCATGCTCCAAATAGGCTGTTGCTATTATAAGAAAAATAACTAGGCCCATGGTACCTAGAACTATATAATCAGTTGCTACTGTAATCACTAAAACTATTAGCATACCTAATAAACCTAACCTATAATCAATCCCATATATCATTCCTACAGTAGAGGCAGTACCCTTTCCACCTTTAAAGCCCATGAAAAATGGATAATTATGACCTAAGATTACTGCAAATCCATTTAAATATATAGCAGACATATCCAAATTTCTAAATATATACCTTATCAAAAGGATGGATATAGTAGCCTTTAAAATATCAAGGATACCAACTGCTGCCCCCATCTTCCAGCCAAATACAGCTACAGTATTAGATGCCCCAGGATTTCCCATGCCAAGCGAACGTATATCCTTGCCTTTGATTATTCTTGTTAATATATAGGACCATTGTAAACAACCAAATAAATAACCTATAAGAGCTACAATTATATATCTATCCATAGATATCATACCCCTTTATAATTGATAATTAATTATATCATATTTGTAGGATAAATATTCTACATTTTCTGGATAAATGAGAAGGAGGAAAGCGGAAGGCAGAAAGCAAAGACGGTAAGACAGTTTGTCAGGGAAAATGATAATGAACAGTGAACAGTGTGATTAAACTTATTCTCTTGGGTCATAACAAGCTAGGGGCTAGCTTTGCTGGCCCGACGACCTAAAAGCTGGCCCCAAAAGTGAATTTGGGCCTGAAATTGGAATCAATGGAACAGGACGTGGATTGTTTCCAAGGAAATAATATTAAAAATTTTGACCTAGGTCAATTTTACAATTAGATATTTAGGGTATAATGAGAACGATAGCATAGCAATTATAAAAAAAATCTTGTATTAGGGTATTCTTATTGGGATTGGAATGCCTGTATAGCCTTGTAGGGAAGATACCAAGACCCAGAAGCTAGACTATAACAAAACAATTGCTTGACTATCGTTTGACAACTGTTTGACTATCGCTTGACTATTGTTAATAGGGGGGGTGTTTTTATCAGATGTTCTTGTTTTAAAAATGGAGGAAGAAACTGTATAGAATTAGTACCTATTTTTAGCAATCTTAGTCATGAAGAAATGCTTGAGATTGCTTCTATCACTATAGATAAGACCTATGAAAAAGGCCAAATGATATATATGGCAGGAGACAGTAAAAGGAAGCTTTATGTAATTCACAAAGGCAAGGTGAAAATTAGCCGGATTACTGAATCAGGCAAGGAACAGGTCATAAGGATTCTAGGACCTGGTGAGTTTATGGGAGAATTATCCCTTTTTTCCACAAAAGATTTGAAGGACAATGGGGAAGCCCTTGAAAAAACCACCATGTGCATCATAGATGGGGAAGCCTTGAAGAATTTAATGATTAAGTATCCTACCATAGGATTTAAGGTTATGGAGGAACTGAGTCAAAGACTAGAGAGGACTGAGACCTTAATAGAAAATATCAGTCTTTATTCTGTAGAAAAGAGGCTAGCCCAAACCCTCCTCAACATGTCAAATGCAAGGGGTGAAGTGGTTCTAAAAATGAGCAAAAGGGATCTAGCTTCCCATATAGGAATGAGCCAAGAAACCTTAAGCCGTAAGTTGTCAGCCTTTCAAGAATTGGGCATAATAAGACTTATAGGACATAGAAGGGTGATAATAGAAAACAAATCAGCCCTAGAAGAAATAGAGTAAAGGAGTTTAATATATGGAATCAATTAAAATCATGGTGGAAGAGCATGAAATAATTAAAAGAATGTTGAAGGTTTTAAGAAAGGTGTCTTATGAGCTTATGGTTTTGGGTGACTATGATCTTGATGACTACCCTATTGTAATAGATTTTATCCGGGTGTATGCAGACAAACACCACCATGGCAAGGAGGAGGATATACTCTTTGATACTATGAATAAGGAAATAGAGAGACTTGCTAAGTCTGGAGCTATAACAGGTATGTATATAGAGCATGATTTAGGGAGACTATATATGAAGAATTTAGAACTAGGTCTGGAGGACTTTAAGGCAGGCAATGATGAATCAAGACTAGACATAATTGCCAATAGTATAGCCTATACAGACCTACTGGAGAGACATATAGACAAGGAGAATTCTGTCATGTATAAGTTTGCAGAAAACATGCTTAACCAAGAGGCGAAAAACTTTATAGAAGACAAGTGTAAAGATATTGAAGATAAGGCAACTAAGGAAGGTCTACAGGAAAAGTATATTTTTATACTAGAAAATTTAGAGAACAAATACCTTCAGGCAGGGGAGTAAATATTAAATAATCTTAGTAAGATACAAATTTATCCATACCTTGCAGGAATGAACAAATTTTGGGTATATATAAAAATATATAAATTAAAATAGGAGGGATTTACATGGGTTTTAAATTAACAGATAGGGTTACATGGGTAGGAAAGATAGACTGGGAATTAAGAAGGTTCCATGGTGATGAATACTCTACTGATAGGGGCTCCTCATATAACTCTTACTTAATCAGGGATGAAAAGACAGTACTTATTGATACAGTTTGGGAGCCTTTTGCTAAGGAATGGGTAGAAAAGTTAAAAAGAGAAATCGACCTAAATGAAATTGACTATATAATTGCACAGCACTCAGAGATTGACCATAGTGGGGCCTTGCCACTACTAATGAAGGAAATACCAAATACCCCAATTTATTGTACAGCCAATGGAGCAAAAATATTAAAAGGTCACTTCCATGAGGACTGGAACTTTGTAGAGGTAAAAACAGGTGACACCTTAAACATAGGTGAATCCACACTTACCTTTGTTGAAGCAAGAATGTTACACTGGCCAGATAGTATGATGACCTATATGGACTCAGATGCTATTTTATTTTCTAATGATGCTTTTGGACAACACTATGCATCAGAAGCTATGTACAATGATTTAGTAGACCAATGTGAATTATTTGAAGAAGCAATAAAGTACTATGCAAATATTTTAACTCCATTTTCTGCCCTGGTAACAAATAAGATTAAGGAAGTTCTAAGCTTCAATCTACCGCTTAATATGATAGCTACAAGCCATGGTATAATTTGGAGGGATAACCCTGCTCAAATAGTTGAAAAGTATCTTGAATGGGCAGATGCCTACCAAGAAAATCAAATCACTATAGTATATGACACTATGTGGCATGCAACTAGAAGAATGGCAGAAGCTATAGCAGAAGGAATCAAATCTGTGGATGGAGATATAGTTGTAAAACTCTACAATGCTGCAAACACGGATAAAAATGATATAATCACAGAATTGTTTAGGGCAAAAGGAATCCTCTTTGGTTCATCAACAGTAAACAAGGGAATAATGAATGCTACTGGTGGACTTCTAGAAATGATTAAGGGAATAGGCTTTAAGAACAAGAAGGCAGCAGGCTTTGGTTCTTATGGTTGGTCTGGAGAGTCAGTAGACATACTAGAAGGTAAGCTAAAGGATGCTAAACTGGATGTAATGGAGGGTGGGCCAAAAGCCCTTTGGAACCCAGACAAGGAAGCAATTGAAAAATGTATAGAATTCGGTAAGGAATTTGCCAAGCAGTTCTAAAAGATGGGATAGAGAAATCTATCCCTTTTATTTTTTCCATTTTTGTTCTATACTTAAGCTAAGGAGTAGAAAAGTGGTGATTATATGGTTGATGAAAAAGTTCTTATGAAAATATTAAATTCAAGAGAGGAAAGGGCTAGAAAACAAAAAGAACTACTAGATACTTACAATAGTACTCTTATCTCCTTTACTCTTAATATCCCAGGCAGGGAAAAGGATAATGATTTATATAGGAAAATTCATAAAAAAGGTTTCCAGGAGATTATTAAGGAAGTAAGCAAAAGGGATATAGAACTTGTTTATAAGGAGGAAATTGATAAATCTACTGGCAGGGAGGCCTATATACTTGTAGATATGGAACCCTTAAAGCTAAAAGATATCACAATAAATATAGAGGAATCCCATCCCCTGGGCCGGATTTTTGATATAGATGTATTTGATAGGCAGGGAAAACAAATATCAAGATCAGATCTAAAGGCTGAACCTAGAAAATGCTTGCTTTGCAACAAGGAGGTAAGGCTCTGCATGAGGGAAAAGAATCACTCTTATGAGGAATTGATATTGGCCATAAGGGAACTTGGACAAAAACATTTAAAAAGATAAAGAAAGGATACTAGGGTCAGGGGAACCCTTCCCCAAAGGGAGCACATGTCTTGGTCAAAATACCTAGTAAATATGATATGAATAAGAAAAACTTTTGCAATTATATAAGCAGTCTTTGTATTAAATCAATTTTATATGAATTGGCAGCTAGCCCAAAGCCTGGTCTTGTAGATAGGTATAACCCTGGTGCCCATGATGATATGGATGTATTTACCTTTTTGGGAAGTGCATCGGTTTTACCTCCCTATTTTCAAGAATGCACAAGAGCAGGTCTAGACTTCCAAGGAGATGATTATAGGAAATTGATGGAGGGACTTAGACCCATAGGTATAGAAGCTGAAAACCTTATGTTTCAGGCTACCTCAGGTATCAACACCCATAAGGGAGCCATATTCTCCCTAGGGATTATTGCTAGTGCTGTAGGCAGTCTTTATGGGAAGAATCATGACTCTTATTTCAAAACAGATAAGATTATAAAAAGGGTCAAAGAAATGACTGAAGGAATAAGCAAAGAATTAAAAAATATAGATAATAATAAAGACCTAACCTATGGTGAAAGTCTTTACCTTAAATATGGGGTTAAGGGGATTAGGGGTGAGGTAGAATCAGGGTTTGAAACGGTCATAAATCATTCCTTACCAGTTTTAAAGGATCTGATTAAGGCAGATGAATATTCAATTAATGATATTTTACTTCATACTCTCCTTCACCTGATAGCCCACACAGAAGATTCAAATATACTAGGCAGGCATAATATGGGGGTCTTAAACTATAGTCAAGCTAGGGCCAAGAAGGCTCTAGACCTGGGGGGATATTTGACTGAAGAAGGGAAAAAAGAAGTAGGGCAAATGGATAGGGATTTTATTGAGAATAATATAAGTCCTGGAGGAGCAGCAGACCTACTTGGGGTGACTATATTTTTGTTTTATTTAGAAAATGGAAAAAGAGTCTGTAGAGCTGTTTTGAAGTAATTGCCAAATTGTATTAATATGATGGTAGAAGGATAATTAAAGGAGGATTTATTCATGTTTGATAATAGGCCTATAGGAGTTTTGGATTCTGGGGTAGGTGGACTAACTGTAGCAAAGGAGTTACAAAATTTATTGGAAAATGAAAGCATATACTATTTTGGAGACAATGCAAATGTACCCTATGGAAATAAGTCTGAGGAAGAAATATACCAGCTAACAAAAAGAATGGTAGATTTCCTTATAGAAAAGGATGTAAAATTGATTCTTGTAGCTTGTAACACCATATCCACTATATTAGACAAGTATTTTTCTGACTACCCTCTACCAATCATAAGCATTATTAAGCCTGCAGCTGACTATGTAATAAGCGAAAATATTAAGGAGGTTGGGGTTATAGCAACTAAATTTACCATAGAAAGTGGAGCCCATGAAAAACTTATAAAAAGGGCCAATAAGAATGTGAAAGTGGTAAATGAGGGTAGCCCAAATCTAGCTAGCTTAATTGATAGTGGCGACTATACTAGTGAGGAGGTCCAGGCCTTAGTAGACCTACATATGAACAATATCATGGAAAAAGGAAGTCCTAAAGATATAATTTTGGGTTGTACCCATTATCCCATTGCAATAAAGGAATTTCAAAGAAAGTCACCTGAAACTAACTTCATAAACCCCGCCTATGAACAAGTGAAATATGCTGAAGAACTTATGCTAGTAAACAATTCAAGGGCAGAAGAAGGAAAAAAAGCTACATTTAAGATATTTACCACAGGAAAAAAAGAGGTTTATAAGAAAATGATAGATTTATTAGGCATGAAAAAACCAGAAGAAATAAATATCCTATAGTTATCTTGTTATACATTATGAAATATTACGAAAAACAGGGGTGATGGTGTGCTGGGGCTTGGATTTATCTTGTCATTTATTATTCTCTTATATGGGGTTTTTAAGGGTGTCTTTATTGGCTACTGCTTATTAGGCTCTTATTTGATATTCTTCCTTATAGCCTTAAAAATGGGTTATAGTCTTAAACATATTTTGAAATATTCTTGGACAAGTGGAAAAAAGGCCTTTGTTGTACTAACTATATTTGGCCTTATAGGCCTAGTTACTGCTTCATGGTTTTCTGCAGGAACTATCCCAGCAATAGTTTACTATAGTATGCAGGTTATGATTCCTAAGTACTTTGTAGTATTTGCATTTTTATCATCCTGCCTTGTATCCTATATGCTTGGGACTGCTCTTGGCACGGCTTCTACCATAGGTATAGTATTGATAATTATGGCCAGAACCAGTGATATAAATATAAATCTAATAGGAGGGGCAATTTTGGCAGGGTGTTTTTTTGGTGACCGGACATCACCCATGTCATCTTCAGCAAACTTAGTTGCAAACCTAACTGGTGTGGACCTATATCCTATGCTTAAAAAGTTTGTAAAGACTAATTTAATCCCCTTTCTTGTAAGTGTAATAATTTATTTAGGCTTTTCATTTTTCAATCCATTAAATGTTAGTGACAGTCTGGTTATAGACCAGTTAAAAGAAAATTACATAATTAATTTTATTATACTGATACCTGCACTGGCCATGCTGATTTTAAGTATCTTCCAATTAAATGTGAAGAAATCTATGGTGGTAAGTATAGTGCTAGGCTCTTTAATCGGGGTATTTGTTCAGGGAGTAAGCTTAGCAGATTTACTTAAGACCCTTGTGCTAGGTTATCAATTAGGCCCAGATAATCCTTTAGCAGAAATAATCAAGGGTGGAGGGCTATTATCCATGGCAAAACCAGGCTTTACAATTTTCGTATCTTGCTCCATGGCAGGAATCCTGGAGGGCATGAATGTATTTTCTATGATAAATAAGTATTTTAAAAATATTAAAACCAGAAGCCAGGCTCTATTTACAACGGGGCTTGTATCTGTAATGACTGGTGCCTTTGGAGGCAACCAATCTATAGCTGTGGTTATGACCAGTGAAATAATGAAGGAACTTTATGAAAAGGAAAATATAGGCAGCTATGAATTAGCCACGGACATAGGCAATACTGCTATACTCTTTGCAGCTATGATTCCCTGGAATATAGCAAATTTAGTACCTGCTACCACCTTAAGTGTAGATCCCCTAAGGATTGTCCCCTATGCTTTTTACCTATATATAGTATTTATAGTTAACTATTTTTACTTAAAATATAGGGATGTAAGTATAAGGTCCTCTGACAACTTACAAGAGAGTTAAGACACAAGAAAGATTAGATAAATATTTTTCTAAAATCAAGAAGATATAGGATTAACTATTTTCTTTTTTCTTTTAAATTTGCTTATATTGGGTATAACTATATTGTTGAAAAAATATATGGAGGGATAATATGTCTGAATTAATTAATAATAGAGAATATAGGCAGGAACAGCTTAAGGAAGTCATAAGAGAGTTGCATGAAGGGAAAACTGTAGAGGAAGTAAAGGAAAAGTTTGCAGCAGTTATAGAAGGGGTTTCTCCAAAAGAAATTGGGGAGATGGAAGTCCAATTGGTTAAGGAAGGTTTACCTATTGAAGAGATACAATATCTATGCGATGTGCATGCAGCTGTATTTAAGGGGACCTTGGAAGAAATCCACCATCCAGAGCAGGTGCCAGGTCATCCAATATATACTATGAAGCAGGAAAATGAGGCCATCACTGATTTAATTGATAATACAATCTTGCCTCATGTGGAAGAGTTTAAAAACGATGACTCAAGGGACAATATTGACAGTCTTATAGAAGACTTTAACAAGCTGTGGGAAATTGATAAACACTACAGCAGGAAAGAAAACCTAATATTTCCCTATCTAGAGAAATATGGGGTAACTGCACCACCTAAGGTAATGTGGGGAGTTCATGATGAAATAAGGGGCAAAATCAAGGGAATACTTCTAGACTTGGATAAGTATACTGGCAAAAGGGATGAACTGGTAGAAAAAATGGAGGATGCCCTAAACCAAACAAAGGAAATGGTCTTTAAGGAGGAAAACATCCTATTTCCCATGAGTCTAGATACCCTAATAGAAGATGAATGGATAACCATCTATAAAGAATCTGAGGAAATTGGGTTTGCCTTTATTGTGCCAGAAAAAGACTGGAAACTAAAAAGGGTTGACCTAGAGCAAGAAGAGGAGGACAAGGGCCTTCTAGAAGGTGGATATGTAAAGTTTGATACAGGAGTATTGAATTCTGAAGAGATAGCTGCAATTATGGAGATTTTGCCAGGAGAACTATCTTTTGTAGATAAAAATGACAATGTAAAATTCTTTACCAAGGGGGAGCACAGGATTTTTGCTAGAACCAAGGCGGTAATAGGTCGTTCAGTAGAAAACTGCCATCCCCATACGTCAGTCCATAAGGTTAAGCAAATCTTGGAAGATTTCAAATCTGGTAAGAAGGATAATGAAGACTTCTGGATCCAGCTGGGAGAAATGTTTGTATTAATCCGTTTCTTTGCAGTAAGAAATAAGGATGGAGAATATCTAGGCACCCTAGAATATGTTCAAAATATTGCACCTATCCAAGAATTGACAGGTGAAAAAAGATTATTAAGTGAATAAAGCATTAGTAAGTTTTCCTTAGAAGGTAATTAAATAGACTGAATAGTTTTTTAATTGTATTTCATCACTTATTGTAGTATTATTAAACCATGGTAACTATTTATATCAAATAAATAGGGGTGATAGAAATGAGAAAGGAAAGAAAAAGGGAACATGTTGAAAATCACTTAAAGACAAGCTATGAGGGAGACACTTTATTTGGTGATGTATATTTGGAACACAATGCCTTGCCAGAATTAAATATTGGTGATATAGATACAAGAATAGATTTTCTAGGAAAAAAGGCCAATTACCCAATAATTATAAATGCTATGACAGGTGGTACAGAGTTTGCTGGAGAGATAAACAGGGAGCTATCCCTACTAGCCAAGGAGTTTAATATACCCATGGCCGTAGGTTCTGAAACCATAATTGTATGTGAGGATGAGGGTTGCAAGGATTCCTTTAGGGTAGTAAGAAGAAACATGGGGCCTGAAGCTATAGTTTTGGCAAACCTGAGTGGTTTTGCTAGTCTAGATGATGCGAAAATTGCCATGGAGACCATTGAAGCGGATGCCCTACAAATACACTTGAATCCAGCCCAGGAACTAGCTATGGATGAGGGTGATAGGGACTTTAAGGGAATAATCAATAATATTGAAAAGATTATCCAGGCTACGGACAAGCCAGTTATAGTCAAGGAAGTAGGCTTTGGTATATCCAAGGATGTGGCAAGAAGGCTCTATGATATAGGAGTAAGATGTATAGACATATCAGGCCATGGGGGAACCAACTTTATAGAGATAGAAAATCTTAGGAATTTAAATACTGATTTAACGGAACTGTATTCCTGGGGGATACCCTCAGCCCTAGCTATTATTAGGTCTAGGGAGCTACCCAGTGATTTAAAAATCATAGGCAGTGGTGGGATTAGAAATAGTTTGGACATAGCCAAGGCTCTAGTTTTGGGAGCAGAAATAGCAGGAATCAGTGGAGAACTTCTAAGATATCTAGTCCATGGTGGCTACGGACATGCAAAGACTTACCTAGAAGCCCTAACCTATAAGCTGAAGGTAATCATGCTACTAATGGGTAAGAAAAATATAGAAGAACTAAGAAATGCAGACTATAGGCTAACAGGAAGATTAAAAGAATTACTGTAAATTTTTAGGTGTTGGACAAGGGTCCAACACCTTTTGCTTATATATATTGTAATCCAGAGTGAAGCTAAGGATGAAAACTCTTTTACTTAGAGACTAAGTCTATTTTTTATAGTGTTTTCTATGTGGTCATCCAGAAAATCCATTCCTTCTAGATCTATATAGATGACCTCCCTATCTTTTCTAAGGATTATTTCTGTTTTCATATAGTCTAGATAATAGGCTTCATCTACACCCCAAAAGCTTTCATCAGCCTTAATTATGGAGTTGGCAAAGCCAACTTCCCTTAACTTTCTTTTGCCTTCAATTTTATCCATATCCTTTACTTTATTGAAATCTTCTTCATTAATTCCATAGAATTTTAAGAAACTATCAAATTCTCCATAATCAAAGGAATACCTAAATAAGTCATTAGTTCTAGTTACAAGGGCTTTTTTGGCCCGATTTTTATACCTCTTAACTAAGTTTTGGGCAATAGAACTGTTTATTGCCCCAGCATATTCAGCTTTTATGGAACCAGCACTTCTAGAGTAGGAGTAAGATTCATAAGAGTGTGGAAATAGGGGGCTAGAATTTCTATAAAAGGTTGCATAGTCTTCCCCTTCATCCAAGTCCTCCATTAAGACAATCTTATAGTCCTCCCTATCAGGAAGGTCCTGGTCTTGGTCCAGGAGTGCATCTATAAAATGCACACCTATAAAAGCATTAAGTGCGATAGTTAACAAAAGGGTAAAAACCAGGCCAATGGATTTTAACTCCAATTCCATTCTTCTAGGCTTAACAATAAACCTATAGAGAGTCCCTATAGACACACCTATTATGCCAGGGATAAGGCCTATAATTGCACTTTTGTTTTCTAAGATAAAGGCACTATATAGGATATGATAAAATAACAAAATAAAAACAATATTCATATATATTAATAATATTTTATATATAGGCTTCCTAGAACTATCAAAATCTAGGGGAAGTCCTTCCTCAATATTTTTGCGATTTCTATTGATAAAACGATTTAGATCTATGATTTGAACAATTCCCAGGGCCAAGGCTGCTGGCATTAGAAATGCTAGAGAAAGATGCAAACCATCCTTGACAGCAGAGGTATTCTTAAAAACAGACCCTAAAATAAACCAAGATAGAACAACTGACAAAATGGTCATTAAATAGTTGCCTACTTCCTGTTTTTTACCTATGGCTTCCAGGCTTTTAAAAAGCTCCTCCTCATCAGTCTCCAAGGGCATGGCATCATCGGTCTTTTCCTTGTAATATATATGCAAATCTGAGGTCTTAGTAGCATAATTCCAGCCCACATGCTGACAAACACTTTGAAATTCTTCTAGATCAACCTTGGTCTTCCTGGTAAAAAAGGTCTCAATCTCATAAGGAGTTATGGAGAAGTCTAGGTCTTCAGGTTTTATTCTTTTATATACAAATATATAACCTTGGTAAATTTTGCTTATAAGCCAGCCTTCCCTAGCCTTTTTTTCAAAGAATCTTTCCATAAATGGATAATTATCAATATTTATATAGTTAATTTCTATTTTGAAATTCATCTTCCTTTCCCTCCTTTACATAGTTTGCATGACCTATCATGGCTTCAAATCTTTGAATCTCTCCATTTAAAACATCCCTACCTAAGTCAGTAATAAGATAGGTTTTTTTCTTGTCCTCTTCTGAAATCATTTCTATATATTTATCCTTTTCAAACCTAGGCAGTAGGGAGTAGAGGGTCCCAGGTCCTACCTGCACCTTACCTTCCGTAAGCCATTCTATATATTGCATAATTTCATAGCCATGTCTTTTTTCCTTTAAGGATAAAAGAATATAAAACATTGGCTGGGTTAGTGGTTTATTCAATAGCTTCCCCTCCTTAGGATATATCAATACATGATATATCGACACATGATATAGTGATAATTTAAGTATATATCGACACCTGATACATGTCAAGTCATATTTTCAATAAAGGGGATGGGAAATTTTGTTCATCTTATATTTTATAGACTACTCTTGGTTAGGGGCCTTATGATTGACAGGGATTTTTATAATGTGATATATTTTATTTATAGAAAATTGCAGCAGTTATAGCTTCAATCTAATGTTTGTATTTTACAAGGAGGTAGAAAGATGAAAAACTTTGTAAAGAAGGCTTGGTTGGAAGAAAATATTAATAAGGATAATTTAATAATCTTGGATGCAAGGGCGGATTTGTCTGATCCTGAAAAAGGTATGAAATTGTATGAAGAAGGTCATATAAAAGGAGCTCATTTTGTTTCACTTGAGGATACAATGACAGGTGAGCTAGGTATTCATGGGGGTAGGCATCCACTACCTGACATGAAGAGGTTTGTTGAAGATATGAAAGGCCTAGGAATCCATGATGATTCCCTACTTGTGATTTATGATGATGGAGCTTTAGCCATGGCTGCTAGGTTGTGGTGGTTACTAAAGTACATAGGGAAAAGCAAGGTTTATATACTAGAAGGTGGATTTGACAACTGGCTAAGGGAAGGTGGGGAAATCACAGATACAATTCTTAAAAGAAGAAAATCAAAAGGCTTATCACTTAATATAAATAGTGACATAAGAGTAAATATGGAATATGTAAGGGATTCTATAGGCAAAGAAGGAACAGTTCTAATAGATGCCAGATCGTATGAAAGATATCTAGGCGAGGTTGAACCTTTAGACAAGTTTCCAGGTCGCATACCTTCCGCTATGAATTTACCCTGGGACTCCTTCTTAAATAAGGATGGGATAGATATGGAGGATATAGGTAAGCTTCTAGAGCCCCTATTTCAACATAAAGAAATAATTGTATATTGTGGTTCTGGGGTCAGTGGAACAGTACCCTATATATTTATGGATGAAATAGGACTAAAACCAAAGCTTTACCCAGGTAGCTATAGTGACTGGATTTCCTATGATGAAAACCAGGTTGAAGTGGGAGATAAAGAATAAGTATAGTCTTTAATAAGAAAAGGTGAAGAACTATACCCATCAATATTCGTTTTGCAAATATAGATGCGCCAGGGACGGTCCTTGGCGCATTTTTGCTTGAAAAATCTAGGTCAAAAATGCGCTGGGGACAGTCCCCAATGCATTTTTGTTGAATTTTATTAAATAAAAAGAAGGATTTTATGTAATTATGTCGAATATTATGGTAATAATATTTTTGGAGGAAAAAGATGGCTAGATTAGCAAGGGCTCAGAGTCCAACTGATTATTATCATATTATGGTAAGAGGTAACAATAAAGAGGAAGTATTTAAAAATCCTGTGAATAAAAGATATTTCATAGAAACCTTATCTAAGCAAGAGGAAGAGGGCTTGATAGAAATAGGGGCATATTGTATTATGGATAATCATGCACATATTTTGATTTGGGTTGAAATAGAAGACCTAGGCAAGGTAATGAAATGTATTAACACTAAGTATGCACTGCAATTCAACTATATAAATGACAGGGTGGGCCATGTATTTCAAGGAAGATATAGAAGCGAGGTAATTACTGGTGACGAACACCTCCTAAATGTCCTAAGATATATACATAATAATCCTGTAAAAGCTGGTTTAGTAGGCCATCCTAGAAATTATAAATGGTCTAGCTATAATGAATACCTTAGGGGAGATGGAATATTGACCAATAGCCAAAGAGAATTAGTAATGTCATATTTTAATGAGAAAAAAAATAGCTTTATTGATTTCCATGGTGAATATGATGAGAATGAATATTTGGATACGCAAGAAGATATCCAAATGCTAAGATTTAATAAGAGTATAAAAATAATTTCACAATATTTAATGGATAATGGCCTAGAAAAGACTGAATTAGAAACAAATATGGAACATTTGGAGGGAATTGTGACTAGGTTACTGGTAAATAAGGATTTATCACATAGACAAATTGCAGACTTACTAAATATTGGAAGGGGAATAGTACACAGGATAAGCCGACAAAACAAAAATGCGCCAGGGACCGTCCCCAACGCACTGGAGGGGTGAGAAGATGTTATACATAAAATATGATACCAATAGTATGGATAAAAGAAATATTGAGAATATTGAAGATTTTACAAATGACAAGGATGATAGGATAAAGTGGCTACAAATAGTAGGGCTTGGTAATACTGACCTAATAAAGGATCTATGTAATAAGTTGGGTGTTCATTCCCTGGTTTCAGATGATATACTAGGGGACAATCAGAGGCCCAAGATTGATGACTATGAAGATTATATTTATATTAAGTCTCAAAATATTATCCTTAATAATAATGATTTAAGCATACAAAAAGTTTCATTTATACTATTTATGGATAAAATGATTTCTTTCGAAGAATATGAGACAGATGTATTTATTAGTATAGAAGACAAACTACAAGATGGTACAATCCTTAGAAAGAATGGAGCTGATGATTTGCTTTATGCTCTTTTGAATTCTATAGTGGAAAACTATTTTGATCTTATAGAGATGCTTGGTGATAAGATAGATGAATTAGAAGATGAGTTGTTACAGGATCCCAATAAAAAAATATTGGAAAAGATATACTATGTAAAAAGGGAGCTAATTACTATTAGAAATATCATGTGGCCTATGCGGGAAGTGGCAAGCAACCTATCAAAGAATGAATATGATCTAATCAATGGTAGAACCATATATTATTTTAGAGATATAGCAGATGATATAATTCAAATAATAGATATAGTTGAGAACTATAGGGAAATATGTTCAGGTATGCTGGATACCTACTTATCCAGTATAGGCAATAAAACAAATGATGTGATGAAGGTCTTGACCATATTTACAACCATATTTACCCCCTTGACCTTTTTAGCAGGCATATATGGAATGAATTTTAAATATTTGCCAGAATTAGAGTGGAAGTATGGATACCTTAGCTTCTGGTTGATTAGTATAGGAATAATACTTTTAATGTTCAAGTACTTTAAGAAAAAGGGTTGGCTATAAAACAAAAATGCGCCAGGGACCGTCCCCAGCGCATTTTTGACTAAAAGTCTTCTTTGATTAACTTTATTAATATATTGGCATCCTTGTTAAAATTCAAGGGTTTTACAGCTGGGCCTTGGATTATATTGCCTTCAAAGGTAAAGCGGGAACCATGACAAGGGCAATCCCAGGATCTTTCAGCATCATTCCAATTTAGTTCACAACCCAAATGGGTACAGGTGGTATCCACAAAGAAATACTCCCCCTTATCATCCCTATAGGCTCCAATTCTTTCACCGTCATGCTTAAAGACTTTTCCCTCACTTAAGCCTATATCCAGTTCGTCTGGAAGCTTAGAAAGTTTCCCCTTCAACAGTTGACCTGCAACATTGACATTCTGTGCTACAAATTCCTTGGCTGAAGCCATAAGATTTTTCCTGGATGGGCTATATATATCCTGCCAAGGACTTTCCCCCTTGATTATTAAATCTCTCAAAATCATAGATGAAACTATAGAATTGGTCATTCCCCATTTTTGAAAGCCAGTGGCTATATATAGATTAGGGGTATCATCAGTAAAGTAGCCTACATAAGGGACCCCATCTATAGTCATACAATCCTGGGTAGACCATCTAAAAGGCATTTCCTCTATGGTGAATATTTCCTTTGCAAACTGGATTAGGTTTCTATAATGAAGGCCAGTATCTTCACTTTGACCTACCTTATGCTTTTCACCTACTAGAAAAATCAATTCTCCATCCTCAGTTTTTTGGGATCTTAAAGATCGGCTAGGGTCCTCAGTATTTATATACATGCCACCGGGAAACTTTTCCTTTGCGGTGATTGCAAGTATATAGGACCTTTCCACATAAATCTTGGAGAAATACATGGAGGCCTTATTGTAGAAGGGATAGTGGGAGGCTATGATAACCTTCTTTGCCCTAACTTTTTTTCCTTGGGAAGTCAACAAAACATATTCATCCCCATCCTCTTCCAAATCAATAACCCTACTATTTTCATAAATAGACATGCCGTCCTTATGAGCTAGCTTTGCCAAAGGAAGCAAAAACTTTCTAGGGTGAAATTGGGCTTGATCTTCAAATCTGACCCCAGCCTTAATCTCCATATCGAAGGGTATTTCTTCCACATAGGATGCTTTTATACCTAGGGAAGATGCAGCTTCAACCTCATCTTCTATATTCTTTATTTTATTTTCATCTTGAGTATAAACAAATGAAGCTTGATTGCTATAATCACATTCAATATTGTTTTCTTCTGCTATTTCCTTTATTACCCCTATAGCCCTTTCATTGGCATGGGCATACTGTCTGGCCAAATCCTCACCAAATTGATTGATTAACTTATGGTAAATCAAACCATGCTGGGAGCTAATTTTTCCTGTGGTATGGGCTGTGGTTGAAGATAGGATTCCCCCTGCTTCTAAAATAGCTACTTTCAAACCTTGCTTTCTTAATTGATAGGCTGTGGTTATTCCTACCATCCCTCCACCTACTATAGCTATATCTACATTTATATCCTTTTCCAAGGCTGGGTAAGAACTTTTATCTGTTGAAGCTAGCCAATAGGATTCTGGAAATTTATTGAACTTTAACGTATCCATATTTTCCTCCTGTTTTTTCTTTACCTATACTTTTTACACATTAATCCAAAATTATACTATTTTATAAAAATAGGAATATAATTTCTTTTATCCTAATAGAATAAAAGAAAAGAAAAAAGTATTTTCAAAAAAGGCTTTACATTTAAAATTATCTGTTGTATAATGATAAAAATTCAGAAAATGAAAATGACTCTGAAGAGGGGAGTAGTTTTAGGAAGTCTTTACAGCGAGTTCCACCTGGTGAAAGGGAACAGGACGAAAGAAACGAAAAGGGCCTCTGAGTTTTGCACCGAGATTAGATTCAAGGCTGCAAGGGGATCACCCCTTATAGTGATAGGGTATATATGTACCCAAAGAGGTCTATATAGCGATATATGGATAAATTAGGATGGCAACGCGACTAACTCTCGTTCCTAGAAGAGATTCTAGGAATGGGAGTTTTTTTTATGACCTATCCCGATTAGCAAAGCTTTTTTGCAAATCGATGGAAGGTCAAACGCAACGAACACCAAATCTATGCGAACCAAGAGAGCTCTAGATTTGAAATTCGAGACTGCGTCATCTTCCACTAGGATAATTAAATCCTAAAGTCACAAAAAAGTATTGGGAAATTAGTAATTTTACAATCTAAGGGGGAATTATAATGTTAAAGAAGATGAGTAAAAAAATTAGTTTATTGTTAGTTTTAGTATTAGCCTTGTCAGTGGTATTGGTAGCTTGTGGTGAAAAACCTGAAGAACCAGAAGGACCAGGCCAAGTGGAGGAACCTGGTGAGGGAGAAAATGGTGGAGAAGAAAATGGCGAAGAACCTAGTGGTATCAAGACAGTTAAGGATATTCAAGACGCAGGTAAAATTGTACTTGGAACAAGTGCAGACTATCCTCCATTTGAATTCCATGCTTTAATTAATGGTAAGGATGAAATTGTAGGGTTTGATATTGAGATAGCAAAATATATCGCAGAAAAATTAGGCGTAGAATTAGAAATTAATGATATGGATTTTGATATTTTGGTTGCAGCTCTAGGTGCTGGAAGGGTAGATATAGTTATTGCAGGTATGAATCCAGACCCAGAAAGGGACGCTAATTTCTCAGACATATACTATGAAGCAAATCTAGCAGTCCTAGTTCCAAAGGGAAATCCTCTAGGAATCAATAAGGAAGCAGACTTGAAGGATAAAAAGATAGGTGTACAGATAGGCACAACTCAGGAAGATGTGGCCAATGAAGCTGGAGGGAAAGAAGTATTGAGTCTAGCATCAAACTATGATTTAGTTATGAATTTAAAAACAAATAAAGTTGATTGTGTAATTATGGAGACACCTGTAGCTGAAGCCTTTGCAAAAGCTAATGATGATGTAATAATGGTTGAAGGATTAGAAATTGACTCAGGTACGGATGGAGTTGCTATAGCACTAAAAACAGGTAGTGATGAATTGACAGAGAAAATTAATGAAATTCTAGCTGAGATTAAGGTTAAAGGTTTAATCGAAAAATGGATGGCCGAAGCTGACGAATTAAGTCAAGAGGAAATCTAAGTCGAACCAGTGGAAATAAGGAGTAAAGAGGAGTGGAGTTTTTGGGAGTTTTAGAACTATTTATCAAGTATAGATATTATTATTTCATAGGAATAAGAAATACAATTTTATTATCACTTTTTGCTTTAATTATAGGTAGTGCATTAGGCTTTATCTTAAGCCTAATGAGACTATCTAAGAACAAGATATTGAAATTTTTTTCCACGGTTTACATTGAGGCAATCAGGGGAACCCCTATCCTAGTACAAATTTCCATGGTTTACTTTGGTACCTATGCCCTCTTGGGACTGGATATAGATAAGTTTTTATCAGCCCTTATAGCAGTAGCCTTAAACAGTGCAGCCTATGTGGCTGAAATCATAAGGTCAGGGATCCAGTCTATAGACAAGGGTCAAACAGAGGCCAGTAGAAGTTTAGGAATTTCTCAAAAGGATACTATGAGGCACATTATATTACCCCAGGCGATTAAGAACATCTTACCCGCCTTGGGTAATGAGTTTGTAACCCTGATTAAGGAAACATCTGTAGCTTCAGTCATAGGTACAGCAGACTTGATGTATTCTTCAAAAATAGTTACAAGTAAATCCATGGCACCCTTTACACCCTTGGTGGTCATAGCCATAATCTACTTTATACTCACTTTTACCATATCCCAACTTGTAGGACATTTTGAAAGGAGAATGGCTCATGATGATTAAGATTGAAGGGTTAAACAAGTTTTTTGGAGATAAGCATGTATTAAAAGATATAGACCTTGATATAAAGGAAGGGGAGGTTATCGGACTCATAGGACCTTCTGGTTCTGGTAAGTCTACCTTGATTCGAAGTATAAATCTTTTGGAAGAACCTACATCAGGTAAGATTTATTTTAAGGGAGAATTATTAGATAAGACATCTAAAAAAATAGATGAGGTAAGACAGGAAATAGGCATGGTATTTCAACACTTCCACTTATTTCCCCATAAAACTGTATTGGATAATATAACCTTTGCCCCTATAACAACGGGTAAGTTAAAAAAGGATCAGGCAGAAAAAAAGGCAATAGAACTTCTTGGGGCTATGGATTTACTAGACAAAAAAGATGCCTATCCCAACTCCCTATCAGGGGGACAGAAACAAAGGGTGGCCATAGCCAGGGCCTTGGCAATGGATCCTGAACTTATGCTCTTTGACGAAGTAACATCAGCTCTAGACCCCGAAATGGTGGGGGAGGTTTTAAATGTAATGAAAAACCTTGCCAAAAGTGGTATGACTATGGTTATAGTTACCCATGAAATGGCCTTTGCCAAGCAGGTAGCATCAAGGGTTATCTTTATGTCAGATGGAGAAATAGTAGAGGAAAATGAGGCGGTAGAATTATTTGAAAACCCACAAAGAGAAAGAACCAAGGACTTCCTGTCCAAGGTATTGGAATACTAGTGAACCAGAGGGGAATAATATGATTAGATTAAAAGACATTGAAGCAGCCCACAATCGAATAGAGAAATATATTTATCATACCCCTTTAGAAAAGTCTATGGAATTAAGTATAGGGGACGGAAATGTGTTCTTAAAACTGGAAAACCAACAGAAGACTGGGGCATATAAATTAAGAGGGGCCTTAAGTAAGCTTACTAGTCTTACAGAGGAAGAATTAGTCAAGGGTATAGGAGCCATATCCTCAGGTAACCATGGGGCAGCAGTTTCCTATGGGGCTAATTTATTGGGGATAAAGAGTCCGCATATATTTGTACCAGAAATAACTCCCAAGAGTAAAATACAGAAGATTAACTATTATGGTGGCAATGTAATTAAATTAGGGAAAAACTATGATGAAGTCCACCAAGAAGGAATGAAAATGATTAAGGAAAATGACTATAGTTTTATTGACCCCTGCTCAGATGAAGTAGTTATAGCTGGGCAAGGGTCTATTGCCTTGGAAATACTAGAAGAAAATCCCCAGATAGATACTATACTTGTTCCCATTGGTGGTGGAGGAATAATAACTGGTGTATCTATAGCAGCAAAAGCTATAAATCCTAAGATAAAGATTATAGGAGTCCAGACGGCAGCCTGTCCAGCAATGTTAGCATCTTTAAGAGACCAAGTCTTTTATGAATCCTATGAAAGTCAAGAATCTATCTGCGATGCCTTGGTTGGTGGGGTGGGCTATATACCCTACAGCCTAGCTAGTGAGACCATAGATGATATAATCCTAGTTGAAGAGGAAGATATAAGAAGGGCAGTAAAACATCTCTTACTTAAAGAAAAAACTGTAGCAGAACCAGCTGGGGCTATTGGTGTAGGAGCCTTACTTTCAAACCCCAAATTTATTAAGGGCAAAAGTGTGGCAGTTGTTATAACAGGTGGCAATATAGATGAAGAATTGTTAAAAGAGATAGTTGGGGAAGCGAAAAGTTTAAAGCTAAGAGCGTAAAGCGGAAAGCGTAAAGTGTAAAGAAAAAGGCATAAAGTCTAAGATATAGGATTAAAAGAAAAGTTTATTACTAATGAAGCTTTGAGCCTATATGGAGTATACATAAGACATGTATAAAAGGATGTTGGTTCTATATACAACTCACATTCTTTTTTAATTTATCAAACTTGATATAAGCTTCTAGGTCGTATATCATGTATCTAAAGAATATTAAAACAGGGGGCGATAGGATGAGTAAAAATATTATAAATCTTCCAGGGGATAAGGTTATATATAAGTTTGAACCCAAGATGGAGCCAGTAATCACAGTTTCACCTGGAGATACAATTAAGGTAGATAGTAACGATTGTTTTTTTCAGCAAATTTTTGATGAAAGCCATACAATAGAGGGCCTGGATTTTGATAGGGTAAACCCTGCCACTGGACCAATATATGTAGAGGGAGCAAAGCCAGGAGATCTGCTAAAGGTTAAAATAGTCAGTATAGATGTAAAGGAAAAGGGAGTTGCAGCTACCATTCCAGGTGGAGGTTTATTGGGCGACCAGGTTAAGGAGTCAGTTGTAAGAATTATAGATGTAAAAGACGGTTTTGCCCATTATCAGGGAGTAAAACTACCTATAAAACCAATGATTGGGGTAATAGGAGTGGCACCTGCCGATGAAGATGGGGCATGGCCCACTGATACCCCTTGGAAGCATGGGGGCAATATGGATACTACAGATATAAGGCCGGGATCAACTCTATATTTCCCGGTATATCAAGAAGGAGCCCTTCTTGCCCTAGGTGATTGTCATGCGGCCATGGCTGATGGAGAGATTTGCTTTACTGGTTTGGAGATAGCTGCAGATGTGGTGATAGAAGTAGATGTAATTAAGGGTAAAACAGCAAAATGGCCCCTAATAGAAACAGAAGAATATACTGCTATTAATGCATCTGGGGATGATTTACAAATGGCAACTTATGAGGCAGCCAATCAAGCAGTAAACCATATAAAAAACACCCTGGATATTCAGTGGGAAGATGCCTATATAATGGGGAGCTTAGCAGTAGATATGAAAATATCCCAAGTAGTAGACCCAAAAGTTACAGTAAGAGCAACAATTCCAAAACATATAATTTCAACAGAAGACTTAATAGAAAAGTCCTGTTAAAAAAAGCCCCTAGGGGCTTTTTTCTATAAATCCTTCATCATATCTACATGGGGGATGGTTCTATAATCATAGGCTTGACCAATAGTTTCATAGCCAAGCTTATGGTAAAATTCTTCAACAATAGTCCTACCCATAAGATATACTTTCTTATAACCTTGTTTTCTAGCCAGGTCTTCAGCAAAGTCCATAAGATATTTCCCTAGACCCTTGCCACGGAAGTCTTCATATATGGCAACATTCCTAATCCTAACTACACCTTCTTCATGGTCTGTAAGAAAAACTGTTCCAATTAATTTACCGTCTAAATAGGCTCCATAGATGTCCATTTCCTTATCAGGGCTTAAATCATCATCCTTAATATCCAAGCCCCAGGGCTTACGGAAGACCTCATTCCTAAGGACAATGGTATCCTCATACTCCTCAGATCCATAAATAATTTTTTTCATAACAAGATCCATAAAATCACCTCATTTATGTATTTTTTATAGTTGTATTTTTACATTTGGGACATGTAACTTTAATCTTACCTTTACCCCTAGGAACCCTGATTTTTTGCCCGCAAAAGCTGCACTTAAAGTACTTAAAATGCTTTCTATTCTTTATCTTCGCTATTTGACTACTAAATTTATTTTTGATAGGATTCCATAGTTTCATAAATTTTATATTTTCTAAATACCTCTTGTTTATATCCCTTGAGAAAATCCTGAAGTATGTATAAATCAGCATGATAAAAAAGCTTAGCTGTATAGTCTTGTAGGGAAAGAACCTATAAACAATAGCTAGGACAATACCAATTATAAGTTGAGCAATGGAAAGCTGGTCTACACCATATCTTCCTGCCATAAGTCTTCTAAACCAATTCAAAAAATCACCCCCCGATGAACAATAGTCAAACGGTAGTCAA
This sequence comes from uncultured Tissierellaceae bacterium, assembly GCA_964519585.1. Classification (GTDB taxonomy): domain Bacteria; phylum Bacillota; class Clostridia; order Tissierellales; family Tissierellaceae; genus CAZFIO01. Next base: position 33,492 of record CAZFIO010000001.1, on the reverse strand, counting down.
ACAGTTGCTATGTTTGGGTCTAGCTTGTGGGTCTTAATATACAAATTACAAGATTATTCGTTAATTTCCAGACTAAATTCGAAGCAGAAGCTTTAAAGATTTTTGACCCTAGGCCTGATGTTAAAACCTTTAAAGAATGACTAATCACCAGATAGTTAAACAATAGTCAAACGGTGAATAATGCAGAAGTAGGGGCCTAGCTTTTCTTGCCCAATATTTTCAAGCCAGATCCAAAACAATAGCATAGTGTGGAAGGGCACAGAGGCACCTTCCCTACAACCTTTGCTAGACAATTGCTTAGCTATTGTTTACATAGAATCATAATCTATAGCTATCCTTATCCTATCCCCAGACTTTTCATACTTAATAGGGTAGGGTACGAAATCCTTGAGATTTTCCTGACTTAGCATCTCTTCTGTTTGACCAGATGAATAAACCCTTCCTTCCTTTAAAAGTAGTGTATGGCCAAAGCTAGGTAGGATCTCCTCGGTATTATGGGTTACATAAATTAAAGTAGGTGCATTTTTATCATTGGACAAATCCCTAATTATAGATAAGAGCTGCTCCCTAGCAATTATATCTAGACCACTACAAGGCTCATCTAGAATTAACAATTTTGGCTCTGCCATAAGGGCCCTAGCAATTAAGACCCTTTGTTTTTCACCCTGGGAAAGAGTTCCATATTTCCTTTCTGATAGGTGCAAGGCATCAAGCTTATTTAAACAGGCATTGGCATGAACAGAATCCTCTTTTGAGATTTCATCATATAAATCAGTTGTGGCAAATTTACCACTTATAACTATATCAATTACTTCACTTAAGGGATGGAGTTTTTCCTCCATAGCTGCACTAACCCAGCCAATGGACTTTCTAAGCTTTCTCATATCATAGTGGCCAAGAGTTTTCCCCAGCACCCTAACCTCCCCTTCAGAAGGGAAGATATATCCATTAATCATATTTAGAAGCATGGTTTTTCCAGCCCCATTCAGACCGAAAACTGCCCAGTGTTCGCCTTTTTTTATGGACCAATTCACATCTTTTAATATGTATTTATAATTTCTTAGTATAGATACATTGTTTAGTTCAACTATCATAGACACCACTCCTAGTATTTAAATTATCAGGTATATAGCAGATAAAAGCATGATTATAATCAACCATATTCTATACTATATCATAAAATTCCCAATAATAAAGTTTGAAATATCAGATAATTTTTAAAAAGTACTTGACATTTTATTTGTCCTAGATATATAATAGCTTCTAATAAGAAAAATATGAAAATCAAATGCACTGAAAAAGAGAAAGATATCAAAAATCTATAGATTTTTGATATCTTTCTCTTTTTCAGTGCATTTGATTTTCATATTTTTCTTATTAGAAGCTATTATATATCTAGGACAAATAAAATGTCAAGTACTTTTTAAAAATTATCTGATATTTCAAACTTTATTATTGGGAATTTTATGATATAGTATAGAATATGGTTGATTATAATCATGCTTTTATCTGCTATATACCTGATAATTTAAATACTAGGAGTGGTGTCTATGATAGTTGAACTAAACAATGTATCTATACTAAGAAATTATAAATACATATTAAAAGATGTGAATTGGTCCATAAAAAAAGGCGAACACTGGGCAGTTTTCGGTCTGAATGGGGCTGGAAAAACCATGCTTCTAAATATGATTAATGGATATATCTTCCCTTCTGAAGGGGAGGTTAGGGTGCTGGGGAAAACTCTTGGCCACTATGATATGAGAAAGCTTAGAAAGTCCATTGGCTGGGTTAGTGCAGCTATGGAGGAAAAACTCCATCCCTTAAGTGAAGTAATTGATATAGTTATAAGTGGTAAATTTGCCACAACTGATTTATATGATGAAATCTCAAAAGAGGATTCTGTTCATGCCAATGCCTGTTTAAATAAGCTTGATGCCTTGCACCTATCAGAAAGGAAATATGGAACTCTTTCCCAGGGTGAAAAACAAAGGGTCTTAATTGCTAGGGCCCTTATGGCAGAGCCAAAATTGTTAATTCTAGATGAGCCTTGTAGTGGTCTAGATATAATTGCTAGGGAGCAGCTCTTATCTATAATTAGGGATTTGTCCAATGATAAAAATGCACCTACTTTAATTTATGTAACCCATAATACCGAGGAGATCCTACCTAGCTTTGGCCATACACTACTTTTAAAGGAAGGAAGGGTTTATTCATCTGGTCAAACAGAAGAGATGCTAAGTCAGGAAAATCTCAAGGATTTCGTACCCTACCCTATTAAGTATGAAAAGTCTGGGGATAGGATAAGGATAGCTATAGATTATGATTCTATGTAAACAATAGCTAAGCAATTGTCTAGCAAAGGTTGTAGGGAAGGTGCCTCTGTGCCCTTCCACACTATGCTATTGTTTTGGATCTGGCTTGAAAATATTGGGCAAGAAAAGCTAGGCCCCTACTTCTGCATTATTCACCGTTTGACTATTGTTTAACTATCTGGTGATTAGTCATTCTTTAAAGGTTTTAACATCAGGCCTAGGGTCAAAAATCTTTAAAGCTTCTGCTTCGAATTTAGTCTGGAAATTAACGAATAATCTTGTAATTTGTATATTAAGACCCACAAGCTAGACCCAAACATAGCAACTGTTTGACTACCGTTTGACTATTGTTCATCGGGGGGTGATTTTTTGAATTGGTTTAGAAGACTTATGGCAGGAAGATATGGTGTAGACCAGCTTTCCATTGCTCAACTTATAATTGGTATTGTCCTAGCTATTGTTTATAGGTTCTTTCCCTACAAGACTATACAGCTAAGCTTTTTTATCATGCTGATTTATACATACTTCAGGATTTTCTCAAGGGATATAAACAAGAGGTATTTAGAAAATATAAAATTTATGAAACTATGGAATCCTATCAAAAATAAATTTAGTAGTCAAATAGCGAAGATAAAGAATAGAAAGCATTTTAAGTACTTTAAGTGCAGCTTTTGCGGGCAAAAAATCAGGGTTCCTAGGGGTAAAGGTAAGATTAAAGTTACATGTCCCAAATGTAAAAATACAACTATAAAAAATACATAAATGAGGTGATTTTATGGATCTTGTTATGAAAAAAATTATTTATGGATCTGAGGAGTATGAGGATACCATTGTCCTTAGGAATGAGGTCTTCCGTAAGCCCTGGGGCTTGGATATTAAGGATGATGATTTAAGCCCTGATAAGGAAATGGACATCTATGGAGCCTATTTAGACGGTAAATTAATTGGAACAGTTTTTCTTACAGACCATGAAGAAGGTGTAGTTAGGATTAGGAATGTTGCCATATATGAAGACTTCCGTGGCAAGGGTCTAGGGAAATATCTTATGGACTTTGCTGAAGACCTGGCTAGAAAACAAGGTTATAAGAAAGTATATCTTATGGGTAGGACTATTGTTGAAGAATTTTACCATAAGCTTGGCTATGAAACTATTGGTCAAGCCTATGATTATAGAACCATCCCCCATGTAGATATGATGAAGGATTTATAGAAAAAAGCCCCTAGGGGCTTTTTTTAACAGGACTTTTCTATTAAGTCTTCTGTTGAAATTATATGTTTTGGAATTGTTGCTCTTACTGTAACTTTTGGGTCTACTACTTGGGATATTTTCATATCTACTGCTAAGCTCCCCATTATATAGGCATCTTCCCACTGAATATCCAGGGTGTTTTTTATATGGTTTACTGCTTGATTGGCTGCCTCATAAGTTGCCATTTGTAAATCATCCCCAGATGCATTAATAGCAGTATATTCTTCTGTTTCTATTAGGGGCCATTTTGCTGTTTTACCCTTAATTACATCTACTTCTATCACCACATCTGCAGCTATCTCCAAACCAGTAAAGCAAATCTCTCCATCAGCCATGGCCGCATGACAATCACCTAGGGCAAGAAGGGCTCCTTCTTGATATACCGGGAAATATAGAGTTGATCCCGGCCTTATATCTGTAGTATCCATATTGCCCCCATGCTTCCAAGGGGTATCAGTGGGCCATGCCCCATCTTCATCGGCAGGTGCCACTCCTATTACCCCAATCATTGGTTTTATAGGTAGTTTTACTCCCTGATAATGGGCAAAACCGTCTTTTACATCTATAATTCTTACAACTGACTCCTTAACCTGGTCGCCCAATAAACCTCCACCTGGAATGGTAGCTGCAACTCCCTTTTCCTTTACATCTATACTGACTATTTTAACCTTTAGCAGATCTCCTGGCTTTGCTCCCTCTACATATATTGGTCCAGTGGCAGGGTTTACCCTATCAAAATCCAGGCCCTCTATTGTATGGCTTTCATCAAAAATTTGCTGAAAAAAACAATCGTTACTATCTACCTTAATTGTATCTCCAGGTGAAACTGTGATTACTGGCTCCATCTTGGGTTCAAACTTATATATAACCTTATCCCCTGGAAGATTTATAATATTTTTACTCATCCTATCGCCCCCTGTTTTAATATTCTTTAGATACATGATATACGACCTAGAAGCTTATATCAAGTTTGATAAATTAAAAAAGAATGTGAGTTGTATATAGAACCAACATCCTTTTATACATGTCTTATGTATACTCCATATAGGCTCAAAGCTTCATTAGTAATAAACTTTTCTTTTAATCCTATATCTTAGACTTTATGCCTTTTTCTTTACACTTTACGCTTTCCGCTTTACGCTCTTAGCTTTAAACTTTTCGCTTCCCCAACTATCTCTTTTAACAATTCTTCATCTATATTGCCACCTGTTATAACAACTGCCACACTTTTGCCCTTAATAAATTTGGGGTTTGAAAGTAAGGCTCCTACACCAATAGCCCCAGCTGGTTCTGCTACAGTTTTTTCTTTAAGTAAGAGATGTTTTACTGCCCTTCTTATATCTTCCTCTTCAACTAGGATTATATCATCTATGGTCTCACTAGCTAGGCTGTAGGGTATATAGCCCACCCCACCAACCAAGGCATCGCAGATAGATTCTTGACTTTCATAGGATTCATAAAAGACTTGGTCTCTTAAAGATGCTAACATTGCTGGACAGGCTGCCGTCTGGACTCCTATAATCTTTATCTTAGGATTTATAGCTTTTGCTGCTATAGATACACCAGTTATTATTCCTCCACCACCAATGGGAACAAGTATAGTATCTATCTGGGGATTTTCTTCTAGTATTTCCAAGGCAATAGACCCTTGCCCAGCTATAACTACTTCATCTGAGCAGGGGTCAATAAAACTATAGTCATTTTCCTTAATCATTTTCATTCCTTCTTGGTGGACTTCATCATAGTTTTTCCCTAATTTAATTACATTGCCACCATAATAGTTAATCTTCTGTATTTTACTCTTGGGAGTTATTTCTGGTACAAATATATGCGGACTCTTTATCCCCAATAAATTAGCCCCATAGGAAACTGCTGCCCCATGGTTACCTGAGGATATGGCTCCTATACCCTTGACTAATTCTTCCTCTGTAAGACTAGTAAGCTTACTTAAGGCCCCTCTTAATTTATATGCCCCAGTCTTCTGTTGGTTTTCCAGTTTTAAGAACACATTTCCGTCCCCTATACTTAATTCCATAGACTTTTCTAAAGGGGTATGATAAATATATTTCTCTATTCGATTGTGGGCTGCTTCAATGTCTTTTAATCTAATCATATTATTCCCCTCTGGTTCACTAGTATTCCAATACCTTGGACAGGAAGTCCTTGGTTCTTTCTCTTTGTGGGTTTTCAAATAATTCTACCGCCTCATTTTCCTCTACTATTTCTCCATCTGACATAAAGATAACCCTTGATGCTACCTGCTTGGCAAAGGCCATTTCATGGGTAACTATAACCATAGTCATACCACTTTTGGCAAGGTTTTTCATTACATTTAAAACCTCCCCCACCATTTCGGGGTCTAGAGCTGATGTTACTTCGTCAAAGAGCATAAGTTCAGGATCCATTGCCAAGGCCCTGGCTATGGCCACCCTTTGTTTCTGTCCCCCTGATAGGGAGTTGGGATAGGCATCTTTTTTGTCTAGTAAATCCATAGCCCCAAGAAGTTCTATTGCCTTTTTTTCTGCCTGATCCTTTTTTAACTTACCCGTTGTTATAGGGGCAAAGGTTATATTATCCAATACAGTTTTATGGGGAAATAAGTGGAAGTGTTGAAATACCATGCCTATTTCCTGTCTTACCTCATCTATTTTTTTAGATGTCTTATCTAATAATTCTCCCTTAAAATAAATCTTACCTGATGTAGGTTCTTCCAAAAGATTTATACTTCGAATCAAGGTAGACTTACCAGAACCAGAAGGTCCTATGAGTCCGATAACCTCCCCTTCCTTTATATCAAGGTCTATATCTTTTAATACATGCTTATCTCCAAAAAACTTGTTTAACCCTTCAATCTTAATCATCATGAGCCATTCTCCTTTCAAAATGTCCTACAAGTTGGGATATGGTAAAAGTGAGTATAAAGTAGATTATGGCTATGACCACCAAGGGTGTAAAGGGTGCCATGGATTTACTTGTAACTATTTTTGAAGAATACATCAAGTCTGCTGTACCTATGACTGAAGCTACAGATGTTTCCTTAATCAGGGTTACAAACTCATTACCCAAGGCGGGTAAGATGTTCTTAATCGCCTGGGGTAATATAATGTGCCTCATAGTATCCTTTTGAGAAATTCCTAAACTTCTACTGGCCTCTGTTTGACCCTTGTCTATAGACTGGATCCCTGACCTTATGATTTCAGCCACATAGGCTGCACTGTTTAAGGCTACTGCTATAAGGGCTGATAAAAACTTATCTATATCCAGTCCCAAGAGGGCATAGGTACCAAAGTAAACCATGGAAATTTGTACTAGGATAGGGGTTCCCCTGATTGCCTCAATGTAAACCGTGGAAAAAAATTTCAATATCTTGTTCTTAGATAGTCTCATTAGGCTTAAGATAAAGCCTAATGCACTACCTATAATTAAAGCAAAAAGTGATAATAAAATTGTATTTCTTATTCCTATGAAATAATAATATCTATACTTGATAAATAGTTCTAAAACTCCCAAAAACTCCACTCCTCTTTACTCCTTATTTCCACTGGTTCGACTTAGATTTCCTCTTGACTTAATTCGTCAGCTTCGGCCATCCATTTTTCGATTAAACCTTTAACCTTAATCTCAGCTAGAATTTCATTAATTTTCTCTGTCAATTCATCACTACCTGTTTTTAGTGCTATAGCAACTCCATCCGTACCTGAGTCAATTTCTAATCCTTCAACCATTATTACATCATCATTAGCTTTTGCAAAGGCTTCAGCTACAGGTGTCTCCATAATTACACAATCAACTTTATTTGTTTTTAAATTCATAACTAAATCATAGTTTGATGCTAGACTCAATACTTCTTTCCCTCCAGCTTCATTGGCCACATCTTCCTGAGTTGTGCCTATCTGTACACCTATCTTTTTATCCTTCAAGTCTGCTTCCTTATTGATTCCTAGAGGATTTCCCTTTGGAACTAGGACTGCTAGATTTGCTTCATAGTATATGTCTGAGAAATTAGCGTCCCTTTCTGGGTCTGGATTCATACCTGCAATAACTATATCTACCCTTCCAGCACCTAGAGCTGCAACCAAAATATCAAAATCCATATCATTAATTTCTAATTCTACGCCTAATTTTTCTGCGATATATTTTGCTATCTCAATATCAAACCCTACAATTTCATCCTTACCATTAATTAAAGCATGGAATTCAAATGGAGGATAGTCTGCACTTGTTCCAAGTACAATTTTACCTGCGTCTTGAATATCCTTAACTGTCTTGATACCACTAGGTTCTTCGCCATTTTCTTCTCCACCATTTTCTCCCTCACCAGGTTCCTCCACTTGGCCTGGTCCTTCTGGTTCTTCAGGTTTTTCACCACAAGCTACCAATACCACTGACAAGGCTAATACTAAAACTAACAATAAACTAATTTTTTTACTCATCTTCTTTAACATTATAATTCCCCCTTAGATTGTAAAATTACTAATTTCCCAATACTTTTTTGTGACTTTAGGATTTAATTATCCTAGTGGAAGATGACGCAGTCTCGAATTTCAAATCTAGAGCTCTCTTGGTTCGCATAGATTTGGTGTTCGTTGCGTTTGACCTTCCATCGATTTGCAAAAAAGCTTTGCTAATCGGGATAGGTCATAAAAAAAACTCCCATTCCTAGAATCTCTTCTAGGAACGAGAGTTAGTCGCGTTGCCATCCTAATTTATCCATATATCGCTATATAGACCTCTTTGGGTACATATATACCCTATCACTATAAGGGGTGATCCCCTTGCAGCCTTGAATCTAATCTCGGTGCAAAACTCAGAGGCCCTTTTCGTTTCTTTCGTCCTGTTCCCTTTCACCAGGTGGAACTCGCTGTAAAGACTTCCTAAAACTACTCCCCTCTTCAGAGTCATTTTCATTTTCTGAATTTTTATCATTATACAACAGATAATTTTAAATGTAAAGCCTTTTTTGAAAATACTTTTTTCTTTTCTTTTATTCTATTAGGATAAAAGAAATTATATTCCTATTTTTATAAAATAGTATAATTTTGGATTAATGTGTAAAAAGTATAGGTAAAGAAAAAACAGGAGGAAAATATGGATACGTTAAAGTTCAATAAATTTCCAGAATCCTATTGGCTAGCTTCAACAGATAAAAGTTCTTACCCAGCCTTGGAAAAGGATATAAATGTAGATATAGCTATAGTAGGTGGAGGGATGGTAGGAATAACCACAGCCTATCAATTAAGAAAGCAAGGTTTGAAAGTAGCTATTTTAGAAGCAGGGGGAATCCTATCTTCAACCACAGCCCATACCACAGGAAAAATTAGCTCCCAGCATGGTTTGATTTACCATAAGTTAATCAATCAATTTGGTGAGGATTTGGCCAGACAGTATGCCCATGCCAATGAAAGGGCTATAGGGGTAATAAAGGAAATAGCAGAAGAAAACAATATTGAATGTGATTATAGCAATCAAGCTTCATTTGTTTATACTCAAGATGAAAATAAAATAAAGAATATAGAAGATGAGGTTGAAGCTGCATCTTCCCTAGGTATAAAAGCATCCTATGTGGAAGAAATACCCTTCGATATGGAGATTAAGGCTGGGGTCAGATTTGAAGATCAAGCCCAATTTCACCCTAGAAAGTTTTTGCTTCCTTTGGCAAAGCTAGCTCATAAGGACGGCATGTCTATTTATGAAAATAGTAGGGTTATTGATTTGGAAGAGGATGGGGATGAATATGTTTTGTTGACTTCCCAAGGAAAAAAAGTTAGGGCAAAGAAGGTTATCATAGCCTCCCACTATCCCTTCTACAATAAGGCCTCCATGTATTTCTCCAAGATTTATGTGGAAAGGTCCTATATACTTGCAATCACCGCAAAGGAAAAGTTTCCCGGTGGCATGTATATAAATACTGAGGACCCTAGCCGATCTTTAAGATCCCAAAAAACTGAGGATGGAGAATTGATTTTTCTAGTAGGTGAAAAGCATAAGGTAGGTCAAAGTGAAGATACTGGCCTTCATTATAGAAACCTAATCCAGTTTGCAAAGGAAATATTCACCATAGAGGAAATGCCTTTTAGATGGTCTACCCAGGATTGTATGACTATAGATGGGGTCCCTTATGTAGGCTACTTTACTGATGATACCCCTAATCTATATATAGCCACTGGCTTTCAAAAATGGGGAATGACCAATTCTATAGTTTCATCTATGATTTTGAGAGATTTAATAATCAAGGGGGAAAGTCCTTGGCAGGATATATATAGCCCATCCAGGAAAAATCTTATGGCTTCAGCCAAGGAATTTGTAGCACAGAATGTCAATGTTGCAGGTCAACTGTTGAAGGGGAAACTTTCTAAGCTTCCAGACGAACTGGATATAGGCTTAAGTGAGGGAAAAGTCTTTAAGCATGACGGTGAAAGAATTGGAGCCTATAGGGATGATAAGGGGGAGTATTTCTTTGTGGATACCACCTGTACCCATTTGGGTTGTGAACTAAATTGGAATGATGCTGAAAGATCCTGGGATTGCCCTTGTCATGGTTCCCGCTTTACCTTTGAAGGCAATATAATCCAAGGCCCAGCTGTAAAACCCTTGAATTTTAACAAGGATGCCAATATATTAATAAAGTTAATCAAAGAAGACTTTTAGTCAAAAATGCGCTGGGGACGGTCCCTGGCGCATTTTTGTTTTATAGCCAACCCTTTTTCTTAAAGTACTTGAACATTAAAAGTATTATTCCTATACTAATCAACCAGAAGCTAAGGTATCCATACTTCCACTCTAATTCTGGCAAATATTTAAAATTCATTCCATATATGCCTGCTAAAAAGGTCAAGGGGGTAAATATGGTTGTAAATATGGTCAAGACCTTCATCACATCATTTGTTTTATTGCCTATACTGGATAAGTAGGTATCCAGCATACCTGAACATATTTCCCTATAGTTCTCAACTATATCTATTATTTGAATTATATCATCTGCTATATCTCTAAAATAATATATGGTTCTACCATTGATTAGATCATATTCATTCTTTGATAGGTTGCTTGCCACTTCCCGCATAGGCCACATGATATTTCTAATAGTAATTAGCTCCCTTTTTACATAGTATATCTTTTCCAATATTTTTTTATTGGGATCCTGTAACAACTCATCTTCTAATTCATCTATCTTATCACCAAGCATCTCTATAAGATCAAAATAGTTTTCCACTATAGAATTCAAAAGAGCATAAAGCAAATCATCAGCTCCATTCTTTCTAAGGATTGTACCATCTTGTAGTTTGTCTTCTATACTAATAAATACATCTGTCTCATATTCTTCGAAAGAAATCATTTTATCCATAAATAGTATAAATGAAACTTTTTGTATGCTTAAATCATTATTATTAAGGATAATATTTTGAGACTTAATATAAATATAATCTTCATAGTCATCAATCTTGGGCCTCTGATTGTCCCCTAGTATATCATCTGAAACCAGGGAATGAACACCCAACTTATTACATAGATCCTTTATTAGGTCAGTATTACCAAGCCCTACTATTTGTAGCCACTTTATCCTATCATCCTTGTCATTTGTAAAATCTTCAATATTCTCAATATTTCTTTTATCCATACTATTGGTATCATATTTTATGTATAACATCTTCTCACCCCTCCAGTGCGTTGGGGACGGTCCCTGGCGCATTTTTGTTTTGTCGGCTTATCCTGTGTACTATTCCCCTTCCAATATTTAGTAAGTCTGCAATTTGTCTATGTGATAAATCCTTATTTACCAGTAACCTAGTCACAATTCCCTCCAAATGTTCCATATTTGTTTCTAATTCAGTCTTTTCTAGGCCATTATCCATTAAATATTGTGAAATTATTTTTATACTCTTATTAAATCTTAGCATTTGGATATCTTCTTGCGTATCCAAATATTCATTCTCATCATATTCACCATGGAAATCAATAAAGCTATTTTTTTTCTCATTAAAATATGACATTACTAATTCTCTTTGGCTATTGGTCAATATTCCATCTCCCCTAAGGTATTCATTATAGCTAGACCATTTATAATTTCTAGGATGGCCTACTAAACCAGCTTTTACAGGATTATTATGTATATATCTTAGGACATTTAGGAGGTGTTCGTCACCAGTAATTACCTCGCTTCTATATCTTCCTTGAAATACATGGCCCACCCTGTCATTTATATAGTTGAATTGCAGTGCATACTTAGTGTTAATACATTTCATTACCTTGCCTAGGTCTTCTATTTCAACCCAAATCAAAATATGTGCATGATTATCCATAATACAATATGCCCCTATTTCTATCAAGCCCTCTTCCTCTTGCTTAGATAAGGTTTCTATGAAATATCTTTTATTCACAGGATTTTTAAATACTTCCTCTTTATTGTTACCTCTTACCATAATATGATAATAATCAGTTGGACTCTGAGCCCTTGCTAATCTAGCCATCTTTTTCCTCCAAAAATATTATTACCATAATATTCGACATAATTACATAAAATCCTTCTTTTTATTTAATAAAATTCAACAAAAATGCATTGGGGACTGTCCCCAGCGCATTTTTGACCTAGATTTTTCAAGCAAAAATGCGCCAAGGACCGTCCCTGGCGCATCTATATTTGCAAAACGAATATTGATGGGTATAGTTCTTCACCTTTTCTTATTAAAGACTATACTTATTCTTTATCTCCCACTTCAACCTGGTTTTCATCATAGGAAATCCAGTCACTATAGCTACCTGGGTAAAGCTTTGGTTTTAGTCCTATTTCATCCATAAATATATAGGGTACTGTTCCACTGACCCCAGAACCACAATATACAATTATTTCTTTATGTTGAAATAGGGGCTCTAGAAGCTTACCTATATCCTCCATATCTATCCCATCCTTATTTAAGAAGGAGTCCCAGGGTAAATTCATAGCGGAAGGTATGCGACCTGGAAACTTGTCTAAAGGTTCAACCTCGCCTAGATATCTTTCATACGATCTGGCATCTATTAGAACTGTTCCTTCTTTGCCTATAGAATCCCTTACATATTCCATATTTACTCTTATGTCACTATTTATATTAAGTGATAAGCCTTTTGATTTTCTTCTTTTAAGAATTGTATCTGTGATTTCCCCACCTTCCCTTAGCCAGTTGTCAAATCCACCTTCTAGTATATAAACCTTGCTTTTCCCTATGTACTTTAGTAACCACCACAACCTAGCAGCCATGGCTAAAGCTCCATCATCATAAATCACAAGTAGGGAATCATCATGGATTCCTAGGCCTTTCATATCTTCAACAAACCTCTTCATGTCAGGTAGTGGATGCCTACCCCCATGAATACCTAGCTCACCTGTCATTGTATCCTCAAGTGAAACAAAATGAGCTCCTTTTATATGACCTTCTTCATACAATTTCATACCTTTTTCAGGATCAGACAAATCCGCCCTTGCATCCAAGATTATTAAATTATCCTTATTAATATTTTCTTCCAACCAAGCCTTCTTTACAAAGTTTTTCATCTTTCTACCTCCTTGTAAAATACAAACATTAGATTGAAGCTATAACTGCTGCAATTTTCTATAAATAAAATATATCACATTATAAAAATCCCTGTCAATCATAAGGCCCCTAACCAAGAGTAGTCTATAAAATATAAGATGAACAAAATTTCCCATCCCCTTTATTGAAAATATGACTTGACATGTATCAGGTGTCGATATATACTTAAATTATCACTATATCATGTGTCGATATATCATGTATTGATATATCCTAAGGAGGGGAAGCTATTGAATAAACCACTAACCCAGCCAATGTTTTATATTCTTTTATCCTTAAAGGAAAAAAGACATGGCTATGAAATTATGCAATATATAGAATGGCTTACGGAAGGTAAGGTGCAGGTAGGACCTGGGACCCTCTACTCCCTACTGCCTAGGTTTGAAAAGGATAAATATATAGAAATGATTTCAGAAGAGGACAAGAAAAAAACCTATCTTATTACTGACTTAGGTAGGGATGTTTTAAATGGAGAGATTCAAAGATTTGAAGCCATGATAGGTCATGCAAACTATGTAAAGGAGGGAAAGGAAGATGAATTTCAAAATAGAAATTAACTATATAAATATTGATAATTATCCATTTATGGAAAGATTCTTTGAAAAAAAGGCTAGGGAAGGCTGGCTTATAAGCAAAATTTACCAAGGTTATATATTTGTATATAAAAGAATAAAACCTGAAGACCTAGACTTCTCCATAACTCCTTATGAGATTGAGACCTTTTTTACCAGGAAGACCAAGGTTGATCTAGAAGAATTTCAAAGTGTTTGTCAGCATGTGGGCTGGAATTATGCTACTAAGACCTCAGATTTGCATATATATTACAAGGAAAAGACCGATGATGCCATGCCCTTGGAGACTGATGAGGAGGAGCTTTTTAAAAGCCTGGAAGCCATAGGTAAAAAACAGGAAGTAGGCAACTATTTAATGACCATTTTGTCAGTTGTTCTATCTTGGTTTATTTTAGGGTCTGTTTTTAAGAATACCTCTGCTGTCAAGGATGGTTTGCATCTTTCTCTAGCATTTCTAATGCCAGCAGCCTTGGCCCTGGGAATTGTTCAAATCATAGATCTAAATCGTTTTATCAATAGAAATCGCAAAAATATTGAGGAAGGACTTCCCCTAGATTTTGATAGTTCTAGGAAGCCTATATATAAAATATTATTAATATATATGAATATTGTTTTTATTTTGTTATTTTATCATATCCTATATAGTGCCTTTATCTTAGAAAACAAAAGTGCAATTATAGGCCTTATCCCTGGCATAATAGGTGTGTCTATAGGGACTCTCTATAGGTTTATTGTTAAGCCTAGAAGAATGGAATTGGAGTTAAAATCCATTGGCCTGGTTTTTACCCTTTTGTTAACTATCGCACTTAATGCTTTTATAGGTGTGCATTTTATAGATGCACTCCTGGACCAAGACCAGGACCTTCCTGATAGGGAGGACTATAAGATTGTCTTAATGGAGGACTTGGATGAAGGGGAAGACTATGCAACCTTTTATAGAAATTCTAGCCCCCTATTTCCACACTCTTATGAATCTTACTCCTACTCTAGAAGTGCTGGTTCCATAAAAGCTGAATATGCTGGGGCAATAAACAGTTCTATTGCCCAAAACTTAGTTAAGAGGTATAAAAATCGGGCCAAAAAAGCCCTTGTAACTAGAACTAATGACTTATTTAGGTATTCCTTTGATTATGGAGAATTTGATAGTTTCTTAAAATTCTATGGAATTAATGAAGAAGATTTCAATAAAGTAAAGGATATGGATAAAATTGAAGGCAAAAGAAAGTTAAGGGAAGTTGGCTTTGCCAACTCCATAATTAAGGCTGATGAAAGCTTTTGGGGTGTAGATGAAGCCTATTATCTAGACTATATGAAAACAGAAATAATCCTTAGAAAAGATAGGGAGGTCATCTATATAGATCTAGAAGGAATGGATTTTCTGGATGACCACATAGAAAACACTATAAAAAATAGACTTAGTCTCTAAGTAAAAGAGTTTTCATCCTTAGCTTCACTCTGGATTACAATATATATAAGCAAAAGGTGTTGGACCCTTGTCCAACACCTAAAAATTTACAGTAATTCTTTTAATCTTCCTGTTAGCCTATAGTCTGCATTTCTTAGTTCTTCTATATTTTTCTTACCCATTAGTAGCATGATTACCTTCAGCTTATAGGTTAGGGCTTCTAGGTAAGTCTTTGCATGTCCGTAGCCACCATGGACTAGATATCTTAGAAGTTCTCCACTGATTCCTGCTATTTCTGCTCCCAAAACTAGAGCCTTGGCTATGTCCAAACTATTTCTAATCCCACCACTGCCTATGATTTTTAAATCACTGGGTAGCTCCCTAGACCTAATAATAGCTAGGGCTGAGGGTATCCCCCAGGAATACAGTTCCGTTAAATCAGTATTTAAATTCCTAAGATTTTCTATCTCTATAAAGTTGGTTCCCCCATGGCCTGATATGTCTATACATCTTACTCCTATATCATAGAGCCTTCTTGCCACATCCTTGGATATACCAAAGCCTACTTCCTTGACTATAACTGGCTTGTCCGTAGCCTGGATAATCTTTTCAATATTATTGATTATTCCCTTAAAGTCCCTATCACCCTCATCCATAGCTAGTTCCTGGGCTGGATTCAAGTGTATTTGTAGGGCATCCGCTTCAATGGTCTCCATGGCAATTTTCGCATCATCTAGACTAGCAAAACCACTCAGGTTTGCCAAAACTATAGCTTCAGGCCCCATGTTTCTTCTTACTACCCTAAAGGAATCCTTGCAACCCTCATCCTCACATACAATTATGGTTTCAGAACCTACGGCCATGGGTATATTAAACTCCTTGGCTAGTAGGGATAGCTCCCTGTTTATCTCTCCAGCAAACTCTGTACCACCTGTCATAGCATTTATAATTATTGGGTAATTGGCCTTTTTTCCTAGAAAATCTATTCTTGTATCTATATCACCAATATTTAATTCTGGCAAGGCATTGTGTTCCAAATATACATCACCAAATAAAGTGTCTCCCTCATAGCTTGTCTTTAAGTGATTTTCAACATGTTCCCTTTTTCTTTCCTTTCTCATTTCTATCACCCCTATTTATTTGATATAAATAGTTACCATGGTTTAATAATACTACAATAAGTGATGAAATACAATTAAAAAACTATTCAGTCTATTTAATTACCTTCTAAGGAAAACTTACTAATGCTTTATTCACTTAATAATCTTTTTTCACCTGTCAATTCTTGGATAGGTGCAATATTTTGAACATATTCTAGGGTGCCTAGATATTCTCCATCCTTATTTCTTACTGCAAAGAAACGGATTAATACAAACATTTCTCCCAGCTGGATCCAGAAGTCTTCATTATCCTTCTTACCAGATTTGAAATCTTCCAAGATTTGCTTAACCTTATGGACTGACGTATGGGGATGGCAGTTTTCTACTGAACGACCTATTACCGCCTTGGTTCTAGCAAAAATCCTGTGCTCCCCCTTGGTAAAGAATTTTACATTGTCATTTTTATCTACAAAAGATAGTTCTCCTGGCAAAATCTCCATAATTGCAGCTATCTCTTCAGAATTCAATACTCCTGTATCAAACTTTACATATCCACCTTCTAGAAGGCCCTTGTCCTCCTCTTCTTGCTCTAGGTCAACCCTTTTTAGTTTCCAGTCTTTTTCTGGCACAATAAAGGCAAACCCAATTTCCTCAGATTCTTTATAGATGGTTATCCATTCATCTTCTATTAGGGTATCTAGACTCATGGGAAATAGGATGTTTTCCTCCTTAAAGACCATTTCCTTTGTTTGGTTTAGGGCATCCTCCATTTTTTCTACCAGTTCATCCCTTTTGCCAGTATACTTATCCAAGTCTAGAAGTATTCCCTTGATTTTGCCCCTTATTTCATCATGAACTCCCCACATTACCTTAGGTGGTGCAGTTACCCCATATTTCTCTAGATAGGGAAATATTAGGTTTTCTTTCCTGCTGTAGTGTTTATCAATTTCCCACAGCTTGTTAAAGTCTTCTATAAGACTGTCAATATTGTCCCTTGAGTCATCGTTTTTAAACTCTTCCACATGAGGCAAGATTGTATTATCAATTAAATCAGTGATGGCCTCATTTTCCTGCTTCATAGTATATATTGGATGACCTGGCACCTGCTCTGGATGGTGGATTTCTTCCAAGGTCCCCTTAAATACAGCTGCATGCACATCGCATAGATATTGTATCTCTTCAATAGGTAAACCTTCCTTAACCAATTGGACTTCCATCTCCCCAATTTCTTTTGGAGAAACCCCTTCTATAACTGCTGCAAACTTTTCCTTTACTTCCTCTACAGTTTTCCCTTCATGCAACTCTCTTATGACTTCCTTAAGCTGTTCCTGCCTATATTCTCTATTATTAATTAATTCAGACATATTATCCCTCCATATATTTTTTCAACAATATAGTTATACCCAATATAAGCAAATTTAAAAGAAAAAAGAAAATAGTTAATCCTATATCTTCTTGATTTTAGAAAAATATTTATCTAATCTTTCTTGTGTCTTAACTCTCTTGTAAGTTGTCAGAGGACCTTATACTTACATCCCTATATTTTAAGTAAAAATAGTTAACTATAAATACTATATATAGGTAAAAAGCATAGGGGACAATCCTTAGGGGATCTACACTTAAGGTGGTAGCAGGTACTAAATTTGCTATATTCCAGGGAATCATAGCTGCAAAGAGTATAGCAGTATTGCCTATGTCCGTGGCTAATTCATAGCTGCCTATATTTTCCTTTTCATAAAGTTCCTTCATTATTTCACTGGTCATAACCACAGCTATAGATTGGTTGCCTCCAAAGGCACCAGTCATTACAGATACAAGCCCCGTTGTAAATAGAGCCTGGCTTCTGGTTTTAATATTTTTAAAATACTTATTTATCATAGAAAATACATTCATGCCCTCCAGGATTCCTGCCATGGAGCAAGATACGAAAATTGTAAAGCCTGGTTTTGCCATGGATAATAGCCCTCCACCCTTGATTATTTCTGCTAAAGGATTATCTGGGCCTAATTGATAACCTAGCACAAGGGTCTTAAGTAAATCTGCTAAGCTTACTCCCTGAACAAATACCCCGATTAAAGAGCCTAGCACTATACTTACCACCATAGATTTCTTCACATTTAATTGGAAGATACTTAAAATCAGCATGGCCAGTGCAGGTATCAGTATAATAAAATTAATTATGTAATTTTCTTTTAACTGGTCTATAACCAGACTGTCACTAACATTTAATGGATTGAAAAATGAAAAGCCTAAATAAATTATTACACTTACAAGAAAGGGGATTAAATTAGTCTTTACAAACTTTTTAAGCATAGGATATAGGTCCACACCAGTTAGGTTTGCAACTAAGTTTGCTGAAGATGACATGGGTGATGTCCGGTCACCAAAAAAACACCCTGCCAAAATTGCCCCTCCTATTAGATTTATATTTATATCACTGGTTCTGGCCATAATTATCAATACTATACCTATGGTAGAAGCCGTGCCAAGAGCAGTCCCAAGCATATAGGATACAAGGCAGGATGATAAAAATGCAAATACTACAAAGTACTTAGGAATCATAACCTGCATACTATAGTAAACTATTGCTGGGATAGTTCCTGCAGAAAACCATGAAGCAGTAACTAGGCCTATAAGGCCAAATATAGTTAGTACAACAAAGGCCTTTTTTCCACTTGTCCAAGAATATTTCAAAATATGTTTAAGACTATAACCCATTTTTAAGGCTATAAGGAAGAATATCAAATAAGAGCCTAATAAGCAGTAGCCAATAAAGACACCCTTAAAAACCCCATATAAGAGAATAATAAATGACAAGATAAATCCAAGCCCCAGCACACCATCACCCCTGTTTTTCGTAATATTTCATAATGTATAACAAGATAACTATAGGATATTTATTTCTTCTGGTTTTTTCATGCCTAATAAATCTATCATTTTCTTATAAACCTCTTTTTTTCCTGTGGTAAATATCTTAAATGTAGCTTTTTTTCCTTCTTCTGCCCTTGAATTGTTTACTAGCATAAGTTCTTCAGCATATTTCACTTGTTCATAGGCGGGGTTTATGAAGTTAGTTTCAGGTGACTTTCTTTGAAATTCCTTTATTGCAATGGGATAATGGGTACAACCCAAAATTATATCTTTAGGACTTCCTTTTTCCATGATATTGTTCATATGTAGGTCTACTAAGGCCTGGACCTCCTCACTAGTATAGTCGCCACTATCAATTAAGCTAGCTAGATTTGGGCTACCCTCATTTACCACTTTCACATTCTTATTGGCCCTTTTTATAAGTTTTTCATGGGCTCCACTTTCTATGGTAAATTTAGTTGCTATAACCCCAACCTCCTTAATATTTTCGCTTATTACATAGTCAGCTGCAGGCTTAATAATGCTTATGATTGGTAGAGGGTAGTCAGAAAAATACTTGTCTAATATAGTGGATATGGTGTTACAAGCTACAAGAATCAATTTTACATCCTTTTCTATAAGGAAATCTACCATTCTTTTTGTTAGCTGGTATATTTCTTCCTCAGACTTATTTCCATAGGGTACATTTGCATTGTCTCCAAAATAGTATATGCTTTCATTTTCCAATAAATTTTGTAACTCCTTTGCTACAGTTAGTCCACCTACCCCAGAATCCAAAACTCCTATAGGCCTATTATCAAACATGAATAAATCCTCCTTTAATTATCCTTCTACCATCATATTAATACAATTTGGCAATTACTTCAAAACAGCTCTACAGACTCTTTTTCCATTTTCTAAATAAAACAAAAATATAGTCACCCCAAGTAGGTCTGCTGCTCCTCCAGGACTTATATTATTCTCAATAAAATCCCTATCCATTTGCCCTACTTCTTTTTTCCCTTCTTCAGTCAAATATCCCCCCAGGTCTAGAGCCTTCTTGGCCCTAGCTTGACTATAGTTTAAGACCCCCATATTATGCCTGCCTAGTATATTTGAATCTTCTGTGTGGGCTATCAGGTGAAGGAGAGTATGAAGTAAAATATCATTAATTGAATATTCATCTGCCTTAATCAGATCCTTTAAAACTGGTAAGGAATGATTTATGACCGTTTCAAACCCTGATTCTACCTCACCCCTAATCCCCTTAACCCCATATTTAAGGTAAAGACTTTCACCATAGGTTAGGTCTTTATTATTATCTATATTTTTTAATTCTTTGCTTATTCCTTCAGTCATTTCTTTGACCCTTTTTATAATCTTATCTGTTTTGAAATAAGAGTCATGATTCTTCCCATAAAGACTGCCTACAGCACTAGCAATAATCCCTAGGGAGAATATGGCTCCCTTATGGGTGTTGATACCTGAGGTAGCCTGAAACATAAGGTTTTCAGCTTCTATACCTATGGGTCTAAGTCCCTCCATCAATTTCCTATAATCATCTCCTTGGAAGTCTAGACCTGCTCTTGTGCATTCTTGAAAATAGGGAGGTAAAACCGATGCACTTCCCAAAAAGGTAAATACATCCATATCATCATGGGCACCAGGGTTATACCTATCTACAAGACCAGGCTTTGGGCTAGCTGCCAATTCATATAAAATTGATTTAATACAAAGACTGCTTATATAATTGCAAAAGTTTTTCTTATTCATATCATATTTACTAGGTATTTTGACCAAGACATGTGCTCCCTTTGGGGAAGGGTTCCCCTGACCCTAGTATCCTTTCTTTATCTTTTTAAATGTTTTTGTCCAAGTTCCCTTATGGCCAATATCAATTCCTCATAAGAGTGATTCTTTTCCCTCATGCAGAGCCTTACCTCCTTGTTGCAAAGCAAGCATTTTCTAGGTTCAGCCTTTAGATCTGATCTTGATATTTGTTTTCCCTGCCTATCAAATACATCTATATCAAAAATCCGGCCCAGGGGATGGGATTCCTCTATATTTATTGTGATATCTTTTAGCTTTAAGGGTTCCATATCTACAAGTATATAGGCCTCCCTGCCAGTAGATTTATCAATTTCCTCCTTATAAACAAGTTCTATATCCCTTTTGCTTACTTCCTTAATAATCTCCTGGAAACCTTTTTTATGAATTTTCCTATATAAATCATTATCCTTTTCCCTGCCTGGGATATTAAGAGTAAAGGAGATAAGAGTACTATTGTAAGTATCTAGTAGTTCTTTTTGTTTTCTAGCCCTTTCCTCTCTTGAATTTAATATTTTCATAAGAACTTTTTCATCAACCATATAATCACCACTTTTCTACTCCTTAGCTTAAGTATAGAACAAAAATGGAAAAAATAAAAGGGATAGATTTCTCTATCCCATCTTTTAGAACTGCTTGGCAAATTCCTTACCGAATTCTATACATTTTTCAATTGCTTCCTTGTCTGGGTTCCAAAGGGCTTTTGGCCCACCCTCCATTACATCCAGTTTAGCATCCTTTAGCTTACCTTCTAGTATGTCTACTGACTCTCCAGACCAACCATAAGAACCAAAGCCTGCTGCCTTCTTGTTCTTAAAGCCTATTCCCTTAATCATTTCTAGAAGTCCACCAGTAGCATTCATTATTCCCTTGTTTACTGTTGATGAACCAAAGAGGATTCCTTTTGCCCTAAACAATTCTGTGATTATATCATTTTTATCCGTGTTTGCAGCATTGTAGAGTTTTACAACTATATCTCCATCCACAGATTTGATTCCTTCTGCTATAGCTTCTGCCATTCTTCTAGTTGCATGCCACATAGTGTCATATACTATAGTGATTTGATTTTCTTGGTAGGCATCTGCCCATTCAAGATACTTTTCAACTATTTGAGCAGGGTTATCCCTCCAAATTATACCATGGCTTGTAGCTATCATATTAAGCGGTAGATTGAAGCTTAGAACTTCCTTAATCTTATTTGTTACCAGGGCAGAAAATGGAGTTAAAATATTTGCATAGTACTTTATTGCTTCTTCAAATAATTCACATTGGTCTACTAAATCATTGTACATAGCTTCTGATGCATAGTGTTGTCCAAAAGCATCATTAGAAAATAAAATAGCATCTGAGTCCATATAGGTCATCATACTATCTGGCCAGTGTAACATTCTTGCTTCAACAAAGGTAAGTGTGGATTCACCTATGTTTAAGGTGTCACCTGTTTTTACCTCTACAAAGTTCCAGTCCTCATGGAAGTGACCTTTTAATATTTTTGCTCCATTGGCTGTACAATAAATTGGGGTATTTGGTATTTCCTTCATTAGTAGTGGCAAGGCCCCACTATGGTCAATCTCTGAGTGCTGTGCAATTATATAGTCAATTTCATTTAGGTCGATTTCTCTTTTTAACTTTTCTACCCATTCCTTAGCAAAAGGCTCCCAAACTGTATCAATAAGTACTGTCTTTTCATCCCTGATTAAGTAAGAGTTATATGAGGAGCCCCTATCAGTAGAGTATTCATCACCATGGAACCTTCTTAATTCCCAGTCTATCTTTCCTACCCATGTAACCCTATCTGTTAATTTAAAACCCATGTAAATCCCTCCTATTTTAATTTATATATTTTTATATATACCCAAAATTTGTTCATTCCTGCAAGGTATGGATAAATTTGTATCTTACTAAGATTATTTAATATTTACTCCCCTGCCTGAAGGTATTTGTTCTCTAAATTTTCTAGTATAAAAATATACTTTTCCTGTAGACCTTCCTTAGTTGCCTTATCTTCAATATCTTTACACTTGTCTTCTATAAAGTTTTTCGCCTCTTGGTTAAGCATGTTTTCTGCAAACTTATACATGACAGAATTCTCCTTGTCTATATGTCTCTCCAGTAGGTCTGTATAGGCTATACTATTGGCAATTATGTCTAGTCTTGATTCATCATTGCCTGCCTTAAAGTCCTCCAGACCTAGTTCTAAATTCTTCATATATAGTCTCCCTAAATCATGCTCTATATACATACCTGTTATAGCTCCAGACTTAGCAAGTCTCTCTATTTCCTTATTCATAGTATCAAAGAGTATATCCTCCTCCTTGCCATGGTGGTGTTTGTCTGCATACACCCGGATAAAATCTATTACAATAGGGTAGTCATCAAGATCATAGTCACCCAAAACCATAAGCTCATAAGACACCTTTCTTAAAACCTTCAACATTCTTTTAATTATTTCATGCTCTTCCACCATGATTTTAATTGATTCCATATATTAAACTCCTTTACTCTATTTCTTCTAGGGCTGATTTGTTTTCTATTATCACCCTTCTATGTCCTATAAGTCTTATTATGCCCAATTCTTGAAAGGCTGACAACTTACGGCTTAAGGTTTCTTGGCTCATTCCTATATGGGAAGCTAGATCCCTTTTGCTCATTTTTAGAACCACTTCACCCCTTGCATTTGACATGTTGAGGAGGGTTTGGGCTAGCCTCTTTTCTACAGAATAAAGACTGATATTTTCTATTAAGGTCTCAGTCCTCTCTAGTCTTTGACTCAGTTCCTCCATAACCTTAAATCCTATGGTAGGATACTTAATCATTAAATTCTTCAAGGCTTCCCCATCTATGATGCACATGGTGGTTTTTTCAAGGGCTTCCCCATTGTCCTTCAAATCTTTTGTGGAAAAAAGGGATAATTCTCCCATAAACTCACCAGGTCCTAGAATCCTTATGACCTGTTCCTTGCCTGATTCAGTAATCCGGCTAATTTTCACCTTGCCTTTGTGAATTACATAAAGCTTCCTTTTACTGTCTCCTGCCATATATATCATTTGGCCTTTTTCATAGGTCTTATCTATAGTGATAGAAGCAATCTCAAGCATTTCTTCATGACTAAGATTGCTAAAAATAGGTACTAATTCTATACAGTTTCTTCCTCCATTTTTAAAACAAGAACATCTGATAAAAACACCCCCCCTATTAACAATAGTCAAGCGATAGTCAAACAGTTGTCAAACGATAGTCAAGCAATTGTTTTGTTATAGTCTAGCTTCTGGGTCTTGGTATCTTCCCTACAAGGCTATACAGGCATTCCAATCCCAATAAGAATACCCTAATACAAGATTTTTTTTATAATTGCTATGCTATCGTTCTCATTATACCCTAAATATCTAATTGTAAAATTGACCTAGGTCAAAATTTTTAATATTATTTCCTTGGAAACAATCCACGTCCTGTTCCATTGATTCCAATTTCAGGCCCAAATTCACTTTTGGGGCCAGCTTTTAGGTCGTCGGGCCAGCAAAGCTAGCCCCTAGCTTGTTATGACCCAAGAGAATAAGTTTAATCACACTGTTCACTGTTCATTATCATTTTCCCTGACAAACTGTCTTACCGTCTTTGCTTTCTGCCTTCCGCTTTCCTCCTTCTCATTTATCCAGAAAATGTAGAATATTTATCCTACAAATATGATATAATTAATTATCAATTATAAAGGGGTATGATATCTATGGATAGATATATAATTGTAGCTCTTATAGGTTATTTATTTGGTTGTTTACAATGGTCCTATATATTAACAAGAATAATCAAAGGCAAGGATATACGTTCGCTTGGCATGGGAAATCCTGGGGCATCTAATACTGTAGCTGTATTTGGCTGGAAGATGGGGGCAGCAGTTGGTATCCTTGATATTTTAAAGGCTACTATATCCATCCTTTTGATAAGGTATATATTTAGAAATTTGGATATGTCTGCTATATATTTAAATGGATTTGCAGTAATCTTAGGTCATAATTATCCATTTTTCATGGGCTTTAAAGGTGGAAAGGGTACTGCCTCTACTGTAGGAATGATATATGGGATTGATTATAGGTTAGGTTTATTAGGTATGCTAATAGTTTTAGTGATTACAGTAGCAACTGATTATATAGTTCTAGGTACCATGGGCCTAGTTATTTTTCTTATAATAGCAACAGCCTATTTGGAGCATGGTAAACTTTCATTAATTTTTGCTGTTCTTATAGCACTACAAAGTGCTTACAAGCATAGGGAAAACTTTAAAAGAATTGTCCATGGTGGAGAAGTAAGCCTAAGATCTACCTTTAAATCAAAGAAAAAACAGTCAGACTAAGTCTGACTATTTTCTTTTTGGACCTGATTTTCTTTTAGGGGTGGCAATCTCTACCTGTACCATGCTTCCCCTGATCCTCTTATTATTTAGGTTTCTTACCACATCATTGGCAAGATTTGCTGGAATTTCCACAAAGGAAAACTTATCATATATATCTATAGCCCCTACATGGTTCTTCTGTAAATTTGCATCTTGGACTAGGGCTGCTAGTATATGTCTTTGGCTGGCTCCCTTTCTGCTTCCTATATTGATAAACAATCTTGTAGTGTCCTTTGAAAGCCTTTCATTTTTACCCCCACTAGACCTGAATTTCCCTCCAAAGTCTACTTGTTCTAACTTTTCGTGTTTTTCATATTTACTATCATCCATATAGAACTTAAGCAGGGCAGCTGCAATATCAAAGGAAGTAAATCCTTCTTCTATTAGAGCATCCACTATTTTACTATACTTGCCTAGTTCTCCCTTAGTAATTTCATCCTTAATCTTATCTAGGGCACTGGTCCTGTAGTTTTGCTCCATATCTTTAAGAGTAGGTATGTCTCTTCTCTTTATTTTTGTATTGGCGTATCTTTGAATATTTGCTAGTAGGTTTTTATCCCTACCTACTACAAAGCTATAGGCTACACCCTCCCTGCCAGCTCTGGCTGTCCTACCAATCCTATGAACATAATATTCTTCATCCCTAGGTATATCATAGTTTACCACCAGGTCTATATCATCCACATCTAGGCCTCTAGCAGCTACATCTGTAGCAATTAAAATATCAATAGTACCATTTCTAAACTTATTCATTACAGTATCTCTTTGGCTTTGTTTTAAGTCACCATGGAGGCCATCTGCCAGATAACCCCTTCCTGTAAGCTTTTCTGTCAACTCATCTACACGCTTTTTTGTATTACAAAAAACTATGCTAAGTTTTGGATTATTGATATCTATAAGACGACTTAGAATTTCAGTCTTCATATGTTCCTTTAGCTCGAAGTAGTACTGCTCAATTTTAGGTAATGTTAATTCCTTATGAACAACCTTAACTAATTCAGGATTGTTTTGATATTTGGATGCAAAATTGATTATTTCCTTAGGCATGGTAGCTGAAAAAAATACAGTTTGTCTTTCCTCTGGCAACTCATCCATAACAAAGCCTATATCATCCCTAAAACCCATATCAAACATTTCGTCGGCCTCATCAAGAACCATCATTTTTACCTTGTCTAATTTTAAGGTCCTCCTTCTCATATGGTCCATAACCCGGCCTGGTGTGCCTACAACTATCTGAACTCCACCCTTCAAGGACCTAATCTGCCTATCAATAGGTTGACCCCCATATATAGGTAGAACCTTAATTCCGCTCATAAACTTTCCGATATTCCTTATTTCTTCCGCTACTTGAATTGACAACTCCCTTGTGGGACATAGTACCAGTGCTTGCAATCTCTTGTCGCTTGGATCACAAGTTTCTAAAATAGGAATTCCAAAAGCTGCGGTTTTCCCTGTCCCAGTCTGGGCCTGACCTATCACATCCCTTCCTGCCAATATTACAGGAATTGCCTGTTCCTGAATTGGTGACATTTCTTCAAAACCCATTTCTGAAATACCCCGCTGTATTCCATTTGATAATTTTATTTCATTAAATGCTAATTTACTCAATCTTTCTCCTCCTTATATATAACTAAATAAGTATATACTTAATATACCAATATTGCAAGAAAAATATAAAAAATATATACAAAAATGCGCCAAGGACCGTCCCTAGCGCACTATTGTTTAGCAATCCTTCTATTGTGGTATAATCTTATTGTAAATATATGGAGGTGTTTTATTATGAGGTGGTCTTTAGATGAATTGTACCCTTCTTTTGATTCTCAAGAATTTTTAACAGACTTTGACAAACTTGATAAGCTTATAGGGGATTTTGCTAAGTGGGCTGGGGATAGTCTTGTCTCCTTAGATAATCCTATTGAAAAGTTGGAATACTATATTGATTTTTCAGTTAAAATTTCCAACCTATATAGTAAATTAGGGGCTTATGCAAACCTATCAAGTTCTACAAATGCCAGGGATGAAAAAGCCCTAGAATATTTGGATAAGCTTAGTTTAAAGGGAACAGAGTTGACTAAGCCAGAAGTTCAATTTAAGAACTTTTTAAAGGATTTGCCAGATTTAGAAGATCTGGTGGGAAAATCTGACTTATTGAATAAGCATAAATTTTATTTAGCACAAATCAAAGAATCTACAAAATATTTGCTCAGCGAGAAAGAAGAAATCATTATATCCAAAATGAAGAATACAGGCTCAACAGCCTGGTCAAATCTTCAGGATAAAATAACTTCAACCTTGATGGTAGATATAGACTTAGATGGTGAAGATAAACAACTACCACTAGCAATGGTAAGAAACCTAGCCTATGATAAGGATGAAAAGATAAGGAAAACTGCCTATGAAGCAGAGTTGAAGGCCTATGAAAAAGTTGAAGAATCCTCAGCTGCAGCTTTAAATGGAATAAAGGGAGAAGTAATAACCACCTCGGAGTTGAGGGGTTTTGAGTCTCCACTGTCTGAAACTCTTTTTAAATCAAGAATGAATAAGGAAAGCTTAGACTCTATGCTTATAGCTATGGAGGAATTCCTACCAGCCTTCCATAGGTATTTTAAGAAAAAGGCAGAGATCTTGGGCCACCAGGATGGTCTTCCATTTTATGATTTATTTGCCCCCCTTGGACAAGTTGATAGAAGATTTACCTACGAAGAGGCCATAAACTATATAGTTAAAAACTTCAGGACTTTCAGTGATAGATTGGCAGATTTTGTGCAGGAGGCCTATGATAATAACTGGTTAGATGTGGAACCCAGAGACGGTAAAAGGGGAGGGGCCTTCTGCTCCAACTTGCACCCTATAGGTGAAAGTAGGATTTTGGCCAACTTTGATGGAAGTTTTTCAAATATGATTACCCTGGCCCATGAACTAGGCCATGGCTACCATGGGCTAAATCTAAGAAATGAATCCATCTTAAACTCTAGATATCCCATGCCTATAGCTGAAACTGCTTCTATATTTTGTGAAACCATAGTAACAAATGCTGCCCTAAAGGATGCTAGTGATGAAGAAGCCCTAGGCATACTTGAATCCTCTATCTCAGATGCAGCCCAGGTGATTGTGGATATATATAGCAGATTCCTTTTTGAATCAGAATTGTTTAACAGGAGAAAGGAGTCCTCTTTGCCAGTCAAGGAATTAAAGGATATAATGATGGATGCCCAAAAGAAGTCCTATGGCAATGGTTTAGATCATAGTGTCCTTCATCCTTATATGTGGTTGAATAAACCCCACTACTACTCAGCAGGACTTAACTTCTACAACTTCCCCTATGCCTTTGGACTTTTGTTTGCTAAGGGGCTTTATGCGGAATACCTAAGTACAGGTGAATCTTTTGTAAAGGAATATGATGAACTACTAAATGCTACAGGCAAGAATAATATAAAAGATGTCGCTGATATGATGAATATAGATATTCATAAGCCAGACTTTTTTAGAAGCTCTTTGAAATTGATTGAGAAGGATATAGATAGATTTATTGAATTGGCGGATAGGTAAAACAAAAGCCAAGGGTTTTCCTTGGCCTTAATTCCATACTTGAAACCATCCATCCCCTATAGGGTCATACTCATAGATGTTTCCAGTGTCTGAAATAGTATATAGAATTTCTTTTACAAAGTTGTCTTTGTGGTTGGTGCCTAACCATATATCTGTACAAAGCTCATCACCAATTTCCCTGGTTTCTCCTGTTTCAAGCAGAGACATTTTATGTTTGGTTACCATCTCCCTTATATGGCTGGAGTTGTTTATCAAATAATCCCCATAGTCATTAATCCTTACACTATTAACAGACCTATCAAAAGGACTATATCCCCATATAAACTTAAAGGGCTCATATTCATTCCTTCCTTCAACAAAGAGTAGGTCTCCATCTCCTGGGAAAAGTTCCAAAGAGATGCCGAAATGTAGGTCTGCAAAGTAGGATCCATTTATAGTTTCTTCCGCGTAAGGAGTTGTTGAGTCAAGGTGTAGGTCAAAAAACATAATACCTGGTCCATTATCATCTTCACCCATGCTTACCCTATAGGTCCCCTTATATCTTATTGCTTCTTCATTGGTCCAGCCTTTTTTCAAAGAAACAGTCCCATCCACTAAAAAATTCAGAACAGCACAGTATTCAGGCTTAGAAAACTCATAATTTGGATCTTCTGCATTCTCGTTGGATACCCAATCCATACCCATATAAAGATTTTGAAATTTACCCGGTATCCTTAAATCGTATTTTGCACCTTGCTTATCTACTGCATAAGCTGTCATAGTGCCATCCATCCCCTCACCATCACTCTCATAGGCCAGAGATTCTATATTCTCAACCCAAGGTAAAGGTCCCGAGGCGTGAAATTCTGTAAATCCTCTCTCTATTGAAAATATATCTGCATATACATAGTAAACCTGGCCATCATCCATAAGAATAAAAATTGTAGGCATCATTTGTTCCAAGCCATTTGCATAATCAAACTCTGCAATTTGCCCTATAACCATATCTTTTACTTCTCCAGCTAGGCTGATTATAGGAAAGGGCCCATAATAATTGTCACCCATGGATGACCTATCTTCTATATCTAATAACTCTCTCCAGTTTTCCTTGTTAAAATAATTTACCAAGTCTCCACCCTCGCCTATTTGACTAAGAGTAAAGTCCCCCTCCCATCTTTCAAGATTAAAGTAAACTTCAACATCCCTCTTATTGCTTACATGAATCTCCATAAGATTCGTATCATCCTTATAGACTAGGACTTCATCCTTTATAGGGTCTTTTGTTTCTCCTGGATTATCTTTCCCATTGTTATTGGGACTATTTACTTTTGAACTTTTACAAGCAGTTAGGGGGAAAATTAATGATAGGCTGATAAGCAATATAATTATTTTTCTGTACAAGTTGCCACCTCCTCTAAGGAAAAAGTAGAAAGCAATAGGCCTAAGGCTTATGCCCTATATCTTAAACTTTCTACTCTGTTTTTACTTTTTTTAAAACAATCCTTATGCATACGAGTTGACAGAGTCATAAGCCGCTGTCAATTCCTTATTCTGTCATCCAAAGCGAAGGGTCGAATCTTGAAATCATTGGAAAGACAAGATTGACACTAGCGTTCAGAATGACAAACTTAAAAAATCATAGTTACCAGTGGGGTCCAAACTGTCCCCCTGTGTCTTAGGGTTGATAGACTTCATGGGCTGAGATTATATGGCCATCTTCTACTACAATATTAGCTAGAACTCTGCCATCCCTATAGGAATTTCTAACTTCATTTATAAAATCAGTCAAATAATAGTCTACCCTATCTACAAAACCATCTTTGTCGTATTCCATCAGACTATACTGATCATAGGTAGCTGTTGTAAACTGGTAATATCCTACATCCTCATTTTCAATCCTATAGTCATTAGCTTCTTCTAGGTCCTCAATCGCTTCCACCCAAACAACTATAAATTCCATACCATCAGCTAGGTACCTAGAAAACTCCAGGATAGCCATACCTTCAATTGTTTGCCCCCTAAATTCCTCCAAGTCATCATGAATATTCACTAAAGGAAAGACCTCCATATTCCCTCTTTGGTAGATTCTATCTCCTGATTCATAAACCAAAGAAATATCACCCGTAGAATCTGTTTCAAAGCTATAGCTGCCGCTAAGTTCCGTCTTGAGACCAGTATCTCCCTCATCTATCCACCACAATAGATGTAAATCAAAGTCAAAACTTCCCATATAGTAGTTCTTACTTGACCCCCTATCTATTTCATAGGAACCTCCCCAGTTTTCATGGTAGTATGCTATCTCATAGTCCATATAGCTTCCTGCTACATCTAGGGTAAAGGTCCCATGAGGTTCAAATTTCAAATATAGGTAGAGGGAAATATCCTCATCAAAATCATCCTCTAGTTTCATGACCCATGACCCTTGTGTAAGTTTAGTTTCAAGCCATAACTTGTAAAAATCAAACTTTTCTCCCTTATCATTGATTAAATATAGAACCATAGCATCCTGATCCTCATGATGGTTTTCATAAGAAAAGGAAGTAAAGTTATCCTTATAGGCCAATGCCCTATAACTCTCAAAGTTACCATCTTTGCTATATTCTTCTTCATAGTGACTGTAGCCTATAGTGCTAAAGGGATCTGCATAAACCCATTCTACACTACCATCTTCCATAGTAAGTACTACAGTGGCTACGGTGAAATCTAATTCACTATAGTCCATAATCTGTAGTTCTCCTACAAAGGCATCCTTGACCCTGCCTGATATAACCCGGATTTTAAAGGGTCCTTCCCTTATACCAGCTACATTATAGTATTCAGGGTATTCAGAAAGTTGGTAAAATTCCTCACATTTATCTAAGTCAAAGGATATATTTGCCTCACCATCTTCTATAGTGATTTTTATTATTCCTTTCGCATCTTCCCTTACTATTACTCCACCTTTATTCTCTCCAAAACCAAGCCTTTCTCCCCGGTTTCCATCCCCTGGGCCTTTCTCTTTCTTCCCACAGGCAACCAAGACTAAGATACATAAAAAAAGCAGAAAAATACCTGTAAGCTTGTTTTTCATGACAAAGTCACCTCCTAACTATACATGAAACTAGCTATTTTATAAATATTGATTCAAGCATTTCTATTAGGCCAGGGTTATCTAATGGAACTGTATCTTCATGATTTCCCTCAGGAACTGTAAGAACAGTTATACTTATAGGATTTCCTAAGGAATCTTCCGCATATGTTTGGTAATCCTCCTTCAAACATAATGGTTGTTGCTCCGTCAGGTGAATTTTTCCCAAAGGGAATCTCTAAATCATTTAAATAATCATCAAGGTAAAAACCCCATAGTTCAAAATGAATGTCACTTGGAAAGAACAGGAATACATAATCAAGCAATTGCTTGGCCTATGTCATTCTGTTGGGCCTCCGGGCCAGCAAATCTAGCCCCTACTTGGTCAAAGCCTGTAAAAATATCCCAATAGAACCGTCCCCCTGTGCCATTAAAGTGCATCCAACATAGCTGATAAGTATTCCCCGCTCACTGAACTGTAGAAAAAACTATCTATGAAACCCTGTTTTTTTGCTTCTTTTACAGCTTCTGCCATATCAGGATCAGCATTTTCATCGCAAAGCAAGACTAGCTTACATTCTGGAAGCTCTATCCTGATTTGTTTTGCTGTTCTTAGCCTTTCCTCCAAGGTAAAAGGTGGCACCCGCATTACTTCCATTAAAAGTATATCTGCATTGTGAGATTTACAGGTTATATAAGGCTCATTTTCTTTATTGCAATCAGTCAACCGGATAGGCATCAATTCTCCACGTTCTCTTAAGTATTTTATAACTGCTCCTGACAGTAATCTATTCATCATGCTAATTACAACAATTTTCAAAATATGCCACCCCCAATCCCTCCATTTTTCATCTTTGGATGGATTTCTTAAAACTTTCCTGACCTACCTGAATAACCTGAACTATTGACACTTGTTCCTCCTCCTCCGCCACCACCAGAGGATGATTTTTCTATCTTCCTACTGCTCGTTGTATGGTATAAAAACTGATCTGCTTGGTTTGTAAGCTTCAAACCCTCAGCGCTAATATAATCACCAGCACTAGTAGCTAATCTAGCAGTTTTCATCTTTCTTTTCCATGAACCTGTAACTAAAAAAGCTATTAGTAGAGGTATAAGAAAGGTAATCCCTAGCTTAATGGGTAAAGCTATCTTCCCGTAGTTTGGATCTGTATCTATGTCAAAAGGTTGACCACCACTTGCCATTAGAAGGTATTCTTCAGATAAATCAAGATATTTTAAAAATGCTTCATAGTATTTATCCTTGCCTAGAAGAGGAAGTATATGCTTATCAAGCATGACATCCTTACCATAATCAGTAAATACAGTATTCCCATATCCGTGGCCCACTAGAGCATAATCTCCATCCTCCATACTTAGGAATAAAAGTAAAATACTTTTCTGGCTACCATAACCCATATCGTATTCTTCTATTAAACTTGAGGCAAAGTCAAAAGCATCTTCATCATAGCCCATATCATCTATAGTAATTATGGCTATATCACAGTAGTGATCCTCAGAAATTGCCCTTGCCCTATCATTTAATTCCCAATATTCACTATCTGTAAGCAGGTAAGCTTCATCAGTAATTAACTCCAACTGACTCTCAGCCCCTACTATAGA